>NZ_RZRA01001527.1:0-687 GCF_003998945.1 Mesorhizobium sp. M7A.F.Ca.CA.003.01.2.1
TGGACGATTGTCACCAATTCGGGCTCGAATTCGGCAGAAGCCGGATGCGCGATTTCGTCGATGCGGCAACGGGGCTGACGGACAGGCTCAAGGCTGAATTTCCGCTGTCGCATCCCGACCACGGCGACCTAGCCTACCTATACGGCACCATCCTGACCGACGGCCGCGACACATTTTCCGGCGAGGTGACCAAAAACATCTGCGTCTTCGCCGAAGCCGAGGTCGATCGCTCGCCAACCGGTTCCGGCGTCACCGCAAGGCTGGCGGCCATGCATGCCAAGGGCGAGATCGCGATCGGACAGACGCGCACATTCGAGAGCATCGCCGGCTCGCGTTTTTCCGGAGCCGTGGCGCGGACGGCGAAGGCTGGACGGCATGAGGCGATCATCGCCCGCGTCGGCGGCCGCGCCTATTATTCCGGGCGGGCCGAATTCATCGTCGAAGCGGACGACGAGCTCGGACGCGGATTCCTGTTGCGCTGAAGAAAATGCTCAGCGGCGCGAGGAGCGAGCCACTTCCCGCACCGAGATCGCCTTGTGCAGATGCACCATCATGGCGGCGGCGAACAGCGGCGTCAGCAGGTTGAGCAACGGCACGGCGAGGAAAGCGGCGATGAGCAGCCCGGCGAGAAACACTGTGCCGGCATAGTGCCTGCGCAAGGCCTTGGCCTCGTCTTCGCCGCGAAAG
>NZ_RZRA01001528.1:0-685 GCF_003998945.1 Mesorhizobium sp. M7A.F.Ca.CA.003.01.2.1
ATCCTGATCCGCGGTGCGGTTCCCGGATCGAAGGGCGCCTGGATCCTGGTTCGCGATGCGGCCAAGGTGGCACTGCCGGCCAATGCGCCGAAGCCTGCCGCGATCCGCGCCGTTGCTGCCGAAAGTGGCGCCAAGAACGAGGCTCCGGCCACAGAGGGAGCGGAATAATGGATCTCAAGATCACAACGCTGGGCGGCAAGGACGCCGGCAAGGTGGAACTCTCCGACGAGATTTTCGGCCTTGATCCGCGCGAAGACATCCTGCAGCGCGTCGTGCGCTGGCAGCTTGCCAAGAAGCAGCAGGGCACGCACAAGACCAAGGGTCGCGCCGAGATCGCGCGCACCGGCGCCAAGATGTACAAGCAGAAGGGTACGGGCCGCGCCCGTCACCATTCGGCACGCGCTCCGCAGTTCCGCGGCGGCGGCAAGGCCCACGGCCCGGTCGTTCGCAGCCACGAGCACGAACTGCCGAAGAAGGTTCGCGCTCTCGGCCTCAAGCATGCTCTCTCGGCCAAGGCCAAGAGCGCGTCGATCATCATCATCGACGAGCTGAAGCTGACCGAGGCCAAGACGAAGGCGCTGATCGCGAATTTCGCGACGCTGGGCCTGACCAATGCTTTGCTGATCGGCGGCGCCGAGCTTGACAAGAACTTCAAGCTGGCGGCGACGAACATCCCCAACATCGA
>NZ_RZRA01001529.1:0-685 GCF_003998945.1 Mesorhizobium sp. M7A.F.Ca.CA.003.01.2.1
TGTCAACGCCCCGCGATCGACCAGCTTCAGGGCGGCGATCGCATGCGGGTAGAAGAACCCCGGGCGGCGGCAATCATAGGCAAGCGTCAAAATCGCAGAGACGGTGTTCTGGTTGCCCATGGCCGAACCGAAGCCGGTTTCCATACCCCAGATGGCCAGCAACACGCCCGGCGACACGCCGTAATTCGCTTCGATCTTGGAGAACAGCGCCGCATTCGACTTTTTCAGCGACCGGCCCTTGGAGATAATCGCCGCGCCGCCGCGCCGCCGCATGAAATCGTCCACCGAGCCGCTGAAGGCCTTGTGAATGCCGCGGTCGACGGAGATGGTCTTTGTCGCGTAGTTCGCCCCGGCCAGAGCGGCCAGCCCCTTGGCGCCCACACCTTCCGACCTGGCCTGCGCGGCAAAGTCCTGCTTCCAGGCCTCGAAGCCGGCGCCGGTCTTGCCGCAGCTGGCCGCTGCCTGTGCGCCCGTCGCCAGCGCAAGCACCGCCATCGCGGCCGCTGCAAACATCTTTCCCTTGGCAAGAATTGCCATGTTGATCTCCTGGTTGCCTGAATCACGTCCCAATTGCGAACTTGCCAGCGAAACGCGCACTTGTCACTGTCACCGCTGCAATGCTGGCGAATGCCGTGGAATTTGCCTAGGATCAAGTGATTATTGTGGCAAGGGGGCTGCATGCAAG
>NZ_RZRA01000152.1:0-7619 GCF_003998945.1 Mesorhizobium sp. M7A.F.Ca.CA.003.01.2.1
GCCGACGAAGGCTCGATCAGCTTCCGCGCCGCCGACGCCGCCCATAACGGCCTGACCGGCACCGTCGCCATCACCAATTCGGTGATCGCGAACGGCCTTGAGGACAATTTCAACGTCTTCAACAACAGCGGCACGTTGAACATCACTGTTTCGGGCTCGACCTTCCGCGACACCTCCGTGGGACCGCCAGGCAATGTCGGCCTGCTGCTGCAGGCCGACGGCACCGCCAACATCACCGGCCTTGTCACGAACTCGTCGTTCCTGCGCAATTTCGCGAGAGGTATCCAGCTCATCAACAACGGCTCGGGCAACATCGATTTCGATGTCGGCCAGGCCGGCGTCGCCGGCAGCGGCGGCACCTTCACCGACAATTTCGTTGGCGTGGACATGGATCAGAACGGCGCCGGCACCTATAATTTCAATGTGCTGAACGCGACCTTCACCACGGCGAACTATGCGACCCTGTTTGGTGCCGGCGGCGCGGGCTCGCAGATCAACGTCAACCGCGGCGGTGCCGCATCGCCGGTCGTGCGTGGCCTGTTCACGGGCAACATCCTCAACAACAACATCAACAACGCGGATTCCGGCACCGGACCAGGTATCAGTGTCTCCATCAACGGGACCGCCACCGGCAGCAACACGGTGACCGTCAAGCTCGACGGCAACACTGTCACGCACGTCGCGAACTATGGCATCCTGGTCGCGAACGGCGACGGCAATGGGATCGTCAATGCCACCATCACCAACAACACCGTCAGCACGACGACCGCAGCCGCGCTCGAGGCGATCCGCGTCAATGGCGGGATAACCTCGAGCCAGGCTGGTGCCTCCGGCACGCCCGACAATGGCGCGCTGACTTTTGATATCCATGGAAATACGCTGAGCGTCGATCCGTCAGCTGGCGTCACCGATATCCGCGTGCGGCAGCGGTTCAATGTGATCGACAAGATCGAAGGCTATGCCGGCAGCGCCACCGACGACACGGCGGTTCAGGCCTATCTCGCCAGTCTCAACAGCCATTCGGGTGGCGGTGCCGCGACAGTGGCCGCCGACCACAACAACACCGGCTTCGGGACCATTGTTGGGGTTACGGAGCCGCCCCTGCCATAGGCGGGCGTTGCGCGCGGTGGCGCTGGAATAAATTACAAAATGTATTGGCCGAGCAGATTGCTTTGTGGCGGTGGGTGATCTAACGTAACGTCATGTAGAGATTGGCTTTTTACTACAAATTGAACGTTTGGGGGTGTATATGGCCGAGCCGTATCTCTCGGAAATCAAGTTGATTTCTTTCAACTTCCCTCCCCAAGGTTGGGCGTTCTGCGACGGACAGCTCCTGCCGATCAACCAGAACCAGGCATTGTTTGCTCTGCTGGGCACGACCTATGGCGGCAATGGGCAAACGACTTTCGCCTTGCCCGATTTGCGCGGGCGCGTGCCAACTCATACTGGCGGCCAAGGTCATCTCCTGGGCGAGCGGGGCGGCGAGCAGGCGCATACGCTCACACTGCCCGAGATTCCCCAGCATTCTCACACCGCCAGCGCGACATCGGATTCCGGCGATCTCTTCGTCGCCAGCGGCAATGTGCTTGCGGCGTCGCCCGCGCAGCTTTACGCGCCCGCGACATCGAACCTGACAACGCTGGTGCCCAGCAGCGTCACCACGATGGGCGGCAGCCAGGCACATGAAAACATGCAGCCCTATCTGGTGCTGAATTTTTGCATCGCCCTGCAAGGTATCTTCCCGTCGCGGAATTGAAGGACGCGCAGTCATGACAGTTTACATCGGCGAGATTCGCATGTTCGCGGGGAACTTTGCGCCCGCCGGATGGGCGTTCTGTCAGGGCCAGACGATACCCATCTCCGAAAACGATGCCCTGTTCCAGTTGATCGGCACGACCTATGGCGGCGACGGTCAGGAGACATTCAACCTGCCGAACCTGGCCAGCCGCGTGCCGGTCCATCAGGGAACCGGTTTCATCATCGGGCAAACCGGCGGCGTCGAGGACGTGACGCTGAACATACAGCAAATGACCGGCCACACTCACGCCATGCTGGCGACGAGCAGCGTCTCCAACCAGACGAGCCCCGCCAACAACGTTGTGGCCCAATCGTCTACAGGCAAGCTCTATGTCGAGGACACACCGACGGCGAACCTCGCCAACCCTGTGGTCGGCATGACGGGTGGCAGCCAGCCTCACAGCAACCTGCAGCCTTACCTCTGTGTCAATTTCATCATTTCACTGTTCGGCGTTTTCCCGACCCAAACATAAGGACAGGACCATGTCGGACCAATTCGTCGCGGAAATCCGAATTTTTCCGTCCAACTTCGCACCCAGGGGCTGGGCGACCTGCGACGGTCAGCTCATGCCGATCTCGCAAAACACGGCCTTGTTCTCGCTGCTGGGCACGACCTATGGCGGCGATGGCAGATCGACCTTCAGCTTGCCGGACATGCAAGGCAATGTGCCGATGCAACCCGGCCAGGGTCAAGGGTTGGCGCTTTATGATCTAGGGCAGTTCGGTGGCTCGGATACCGTGTCTCTACTGGAATCGGAAATGCCGATGCACAATCACAACATCCGCGCCGTAACCGACCCTGCCGAGCTTCAGATCCCGACGCCGGATCGGGCGATCGCCAGGTCGAGCAACGCCAACGCCTACAAGAACACGACCGCTAACATCGTGTCGATGGCAGTGAACATGCTGGCTCCGGCAGGTGGCAGTCTGCCGCACAACAATCGCATGCCCTACCTGACATTGACTTTTTGCATCGCGCTGGAAGGCTTTTTCCCGCCGAGAGGCTGAGGAATTCCGAATCAACAAGGCAGGACCGATACGATGGCCAAGAAAGCTGAACCTAGGTCGAAGGCATCGGCCCCCGCAGCAAGGACGCCCGCGCCCGCGCCTCGGGCGGCTTCCAAGGCCAACGCCCGCTCGCGGCGATCCAGCGTCCCGCCCATCTACCAGAACAAGCCCGCCGGCGCGGCGTTCTTCGAACTGTCGCGGCTGATGGTGGTGGGCATCGATTCCGCCAAAAGTCAGTTGATCCAGAAGGCTCAAGACGCACCGAACGGGTCATGGCCCGCGGCGTGGTCGTTCATCGCGCCCGGCGCCTGGGTGATCATGACGGCGGGCCTCACCAGGGACGGTCGCGTCGCCGTGGTCGCGCAAGCCTCGGGCACCACCAACCTGTCCTTCATCACCGAAGACCCCAACCAGATCGGTCCGATCGACAAATGGACCGCGCCGACGAGCATTGGCACACCGCCCGGTGCCACCTCCTATCAGAAACTGACGATGGCGCGCGATGCCGATGGCCGCGTCGAAATCTTCCTCACCGACAATCTGGGCCGCATCTGGTGGATCTACCAGAACCCGGATGTGATTGTTCAAGTGCAGAAAACCATCACGCCGCCCGGCACGACGACGCCGATCGTCGTCACCGTCGACGAGCTCAGGCCGCCAGTCCAGCCGTGGAGCGCCTGGATCCAGCTGACCGGGCAGCTCGTGGCGATCACGGCGCTGCGCCAGGCAGACGGCCGCATCGCGCTGTTCGGCATCAACTCCGCCCTCCATCTCTATCGCTGCCAGCAGGCCAAGGTCCAGGCGCTGACGGTCGCCGACTGGACGCCATGGGTGCAGATCGACGCCGGCTACCCCTTCACGGAAATGGCGCCGATTGTCGGTCCGCTGGGCGGCACCAATCTGTTTGCCATGACGCAGCAAGGCCAGGTCCTGCACACCAAGCAATTGCCGGCCGGCTCCGACACCTGGACGGCCTGGGCGACGCCCGGTTACAGCAGGGTTCCCAAATACACGCTCTGCGCCGGCATCCAGGGCGACGGCGACATCATGCTGGTCGCCTCCGACCAGCAGCATGTCCACTCCTTCAACGCCCAATATGACGCCGCCACCCAGAACTGGTCGGGATGGCGCGATTTCGGCGGCTCCGGCGCCAACACCAGCCTGTCGCTCGACTACAATGCCGATGGCCGCCTTGCCCTGTTTTCGATGATGGTCCAGAACGACGGCACAAATGGTCTGTGGACCATCAACCAGATGGCCATGGACAGCTCCGAATGGGAGTGGACGTGGACGGCGCTGGCCACCAGCAACCTCAAGCAGATCGTCGTCGTGCGCGACCTGACGCCGCCGGTCTGACGTCAGGCAGCGTGACAGAGGCAAAGCAGGCGTATCGGCTCGCAGCCTGGTCCCGGTCGGAGAAGGCCGGGCTCGGCTTCCGCGCCGCGACAGAGGCGGATCTGCCGTTCCTGTCGCGGCTCTATGCCTCGACGCGCGTGGAAGAACTCGCCGTGACGGCGTGGACCGAGGCACAGAAGGCCGCCTTCCTCGACATGCAGTTCCAGGCGCAGCACGCGCATTACCGAAAACACTATCCCGAGGCCGACTGGCTGGTGGTGGAACGAGCGGGGAAAGACATCGGCCGGCTCTACATCGAGCGCTGGCCAGGCCAGCACCGCATCATCGACATTGCCTTCCTGCCGGAGCATCGCCGCAAGGGCTACGGCACCGCACTGCTGCGCGATCTCATCGACGAGGCATGGTTAGCCGGCAAATCAGTATCGATCCACGTCGAGAAGCACAATCCGGCCAGGTGGCTCTATGTCAGGCTCGGTTTTGCGGTGGTCGAGGACAAGGGTGTATACGATTTGATGGAATGTGCGGCGCCGAGTGGCGGGGCGGGGTGAGACGATGGCTGTCCCGCTGGCGTCAAGGTTTCGCGCCGCAGCGCAAGCGTCGCCTCAAAGAGCAAACGTCGCCTAGTTGAACACCGCTTCGTACAGCCGCCCGGCCGCATCGGCGGCGACCGGCACGATGAAGATCTCGTGGCTGCCGCTTGTGCCAGTGAAAAGGTAGGTCGCCTGCGGCAGCGCGATGTCGCGCGGGCCTCTAAACAGCAGCGAGAAACCGCCACCCGGGCGCGGGCTGGCGGCGATGGGCTTGACCGCGCTCAGTTCGAGCGGGATCTGCTTGCCCCCGGCTTCGATGGTGAAGGTTTGTCCCTGCTCGAAATCCGACACCGACGCCATCCCGTTTGCCTCAATCTTTGCGCTGGAGCGGTTCAGCGTTCGGATCCGATCCAGCTCTTTGTTTCTCCGCAATTGCCAGGGGAAAACCGCTGCACACTTTTCCCGGAATTGCTCCAGCGGCGGCACTGTCGCCGCTTCGCCGCAAGCTGTCCAGAGGCGGGCAGGCGGCGGTCGTGTTCCCCAAGACAATCGATCGCGGCAAATCCAAAAGATACAGCACCGCCTGTCCTTTTATGCGCGCAAGAGACGCTGTAGTACTTTGTCCTGCGCGGGATTCCTTTCGATCCAAGATCAGCGCAAACAAAGCATAGATCCCGGCTTCGGGACCATTGGCAGCCTGATGGGCGTGCGGGAGACGGATGATGGCGGATGCAAAGACGGACGTGACGGGCGATGCGCTGCCGCTGTTCTATTCGAGGCCCGAGGCGCTCAATCCGGCGCGGCACGGCTCGCTTGGCCTGACCGCGCGCAGTGACTTCGGCTTCGCCCGCTCGGCGCACGCCATTCCGGTGGTCGCGTCGGAAATGCCGGCGGCGATGCGCTCCTACCCGATCGTCTTCATCGGCCCGGCCAAGTCGCCGGTGATCATCACCGGCGTGCGCCAGAACGAGAATTTGTTCGTCGATGCCGACGGCAAATGGACCGGGCCGCACTACATCCCCGCCTATGTCCGGCGCTATCCTTTCATCCTGGCCGAAGACCCGACATCGGCCGGCCGGCTGACGCTGTGCGCCGACCGGGCCAGCAATCGCATCGTCGACCAGCTGCTGGCGCCGTTGCGCGACGACAAGATCCTGCCGTTCTTCGCCGGCAACGAGCCGACCGAAGCGACCAGACAGGCGCTCGCCTTCTGCAACCAGTTCCAGATCGACTTCCGAGCCACCCGCGAGATGGTCGAAAAGATCGATGCGCACGGCCTGTTTTCGCCGCGCCAGAGCAAGGTGACGCTGGAGGGTGGCGAGGTGCTCAACCTCACCGACTTCCAGGTGATCGACGAGCCGGCCTTCAACAAATTGAGCGACGAGGCGTTTCTCGACCTGCGCAAATCAGGCGCGCTCGGCCTGCTCTATTGCCACCTCGCCTCGACCAACAGCTGGACCTCGCTGGTGCATCAGGCATCGCTGCGGAAGGCGGATGGGGCGAAGGGCTGACTGTGAAAAGCTTGCGCGGTCGATCGTCTGGGCGGACAGGCGGCTAGGCAGCAACCCTTCTGTCGTGCCGCCCTTCCCTGATCTCCTCGGCGAGCTTGTCGCAGAACGCGTCGAGATCGCCGGGATTGCGACTGCTGACGAGCCCCTGGTCGGTGACGACTTCGGTGTCCTCCCACAGACCGCCGGCGTTGATCACATCGGTCTTGATCGATTTGTAAGACGTGACCCGGCGACCCCTTACGATGCCGGTCTCGGCGAGAAGCCAGGGCGCATGGCAGATCGCGCCGACGACCTTCTTGGCCGACCAGAACGATTCGACGAAGTCCAGGGCCTTTCGCTCGACGCGCAGCAGATCCGGATTGATGACCCCGCCAGGCAGGACGATCGCGTCATAGTCGTCCGACCGCGCCTCATCCAACGTCTTGTCGACAGGAATCTCCCGACCCCAGTCCTTGAGGTCCCAGCCTTTGATCTTGCCGCTTGCGAGCGACACGACATCGACCTCGGCGCCCGCCTCGCGTAATTTTTTGAGCGGAACTTCAAGCTCGGATTGTTCGAACCCGTTTGTCGCAAGGATAGCGACGCGCTTACCGGAAATATCCTGCATTGGTTTTTCTCCATCGTTAGGTGGTGGAGGGCTAACGAGGCGAGGCGGGAAGCGTTCCTGGCTGTAATTTTATGTGACATGAGAGGCGGATGGACGAAGCGCAGTTCGGCCCAAGCTCCCAGTTCGACAATGTCCAAAAACGAAAAAGCCGCGGCGGACCGCGGCTTTTCGATGCTTGATTTCCTAAGAGGAAACTGGAGCGGGTGAAGCGATTCGAACGCTCGACCCCAACCTTGGCAAGGTTGTGCTCTACCCCTGAGCTACACCCGCTCGCACGGCGTCTTGGCCGCAAGCCGGGCCTATATGGCTGAAGAGCGCGGCGATTGCAACAGGGAAATCGCAGGCTTTTTTACGACCCGGCAAGCGAGGCCGGCAAGCCGCCGGCGGGCGCGCGAGTGGCACGCGGCGGGGGCGCCACCGCAAAGGGCGGGTGCCGCTCACCGTGATGTCGCATGACGGCCTTGTGTCGGCCGCCCCATTGGCCGTAAACGGCATGGGCTCACAAACGGGACGAAGACGAAACCGATGCCGAAGACCGAAGCCGAACTTTTTGCCTTTCTTGCCGAGCTGGGCATTGCTGCCTCGACCAAGCGCCATCCACCGCTCTATACCGTCGCCGATTCGCAGGCGCTGCGCGGCGAGATCGCCGGCGGGCACACGAAAAACCTGTTCCTGAAGGACAAGAAGGACAATTTCTTTCTGGTCACCGTCGGCGAGGACGCGGTCGTCGACCTGAAGCAGATCCACCAGGTGATCGGCGCCGCCAGCCGGGTTTCTTTCGGCAAACCGGAGATGCTGATGGAGCTGCTC
>NZ_RZRA01001530.1:0-681 GCF_003998945.1 Mesorhizobium sp. M7A.F.Ca.CA.003.01.2.1
GGCAAGGCCATAGGTCCATTCGGACGCAGACCCGAAAACGGACGCGCCATACGGATCGGCCGCCCGAGTGCCCCTGTAAGCAAGTGGCTACCAACTTCCCGTCACCTAAGAGAAAATTATTCTAGATTTGACCGAAAAATAGCAATCGACAAAGTCTACAAGTTTTATAGATTAACAGACGAGACGGAGGTCGATATGTCCTATATCCAGAACGCCCAGACGGATCGCAGTGGTCAGCGGGCGGCCAATGCCCAGACCTTCCGCCCGGCCTATGCCGGGGCTTTCGCCTATCTCGTCTTTGCCCTTGCGTTCGTGTTCACCGGGGCCGTTGTTCTGGGTCTTATTCCCTGAGTCGTCAGATCGACCGGGGTTAGCTGCCCCACCACTTACAGGCAATTGGAGTTGAATGAACCGAATCCTCGGCGTGCTTTCGCGCGCCCGACACCACGGAGGACATGGCAATGCCGATCGAGTTCACGCATATTCCCGGCAAGACCGCCGATGCCGCGGTTCCCTTTTTCTACGACTTTGCCGAGACCGCGACCAAGCTCGGGCTGATCGAGGACGGCGGCTTCCGCAAGATCGTCGTCGACGATTCGGCCGGACTGCTGACCAACATGGATCTTGCGGCCCAGGTGCTCGATCGCACCTCGTCGCTGGAAGTCGTGCTCACCCATTGGG
>NZ_RZRA01001531.1:0-679 GCF_003998945.1 Mesorhizobium sp. M7A.F.Ca.CA.003.01.2.1
GACTGTGCCTGTGCGAATGATGTTTGGCCGGGGACCAGACGAAATAGAGCGAGCCCAGTTTCAGCACAGGCACCCTGTGATCCCGCTCGCGATCACGCAGTTCCCGGTAGGTCTTCACCTTCAGTGTGCCCCCCGGCAATCTGATTCGCAAAGCCATGATGCATAGAGCTTACGTGCTTTCTCCAGACGATGGAAGATTCATTTCAAGTTCCTCATCAGTATTCGAGCTCCTGGAGGGGCGATCAGGAATTGTACTGGGCCACCAGATGACGAAATATTTGCCAAACTGCCAGACCGGGACTTCGCCCTTGTACTCTCGCCGCCGCAACTCATAACGTTGCTTGACCTTCAATACACCGCCCGGAAGCCTGATCTTGATCGTCATCGTCCCTCAATACTGATGGCGCACTTCCTGGGTGCCGCGCCCAAAATATCTGTCCGGCCAAGTTAGAAAAATCGCTCACTCTCGGATCGGATCGTTGCAATCCGATTTCGCTGAGTCAATGGAGCCGAGGGCGAACTCCTGTGGCTATCGGCGCCGTGCAGATAAGGCTTGAGAGCGGGCTCAACCTCTGCGCCGCAAGATCCAGTTCACACAGATCACGGCCACGAGGCCACATGCGATGCCGGCGCAATCGGCAAACCAGTCGAACACATCCAGATCGCGCCGTATCAGCGC
>NZ_RZRA01001532.1:0-679 GCF_003998945.1 Mesorhizobium sp. M7A.F.Ca.CA.003.01.2.1
GGTCCGATGCGCGTGCGGCAAGCGCTTCGGCCGATTCGCCGATCCGCATGCCGAGCCGCTGGTCGGCGCCTTCGAAGTTGCGCAGGATGTCGCCGGCGCGCGCGGCCAGCGACTGGGCCGTTTCGATGGCGCGGGCGACCAGCTTCTGGTCGGCGGCATCGAACGTGCCTGCAATTTCGCTTGCACGAGCTGCCAGATGGTCGGCGGTGTCCTGAGCCCGGGCGGTCAGCTGATCTGCGGTTTCCTGGGCGCGGGCGGCGAGCTTCTGGTCTGCCGCTTCGAAGGTGCCGGCGATCTGATTTGCGCGAGCGGCCAGCTGATCGGCGGTTTCATGGGCACGGGCCAGCAGCGAGCTGGACGTGTCGTCCGCGCGGGCAAGCAAGGCGTTCGACGTATCTTCTGCACGGGCGTGCAGGCGACGGTCGGCCTCCTCGAAGGTGCGGGCGATGTCTTCGGCCCGCGCCAGCAGGGCCGCGGAGGTCTGCTCGGCGCGCTCGGCGATCTTGCGGTCGGCGTCGCTGAACGCGGCACCGGCCTGCTCGTGCAGGGTGCTGGTGACTTCCAGCACCTTTTCGCGCAGGGCGCCGGCGACAAACACGGCGCTCTTCTCGAGCACGGCGCGGACGTTGTCGACGCCTGTCGAGAGCGCACGTTCCATGGTGCCGGCGCGCTCCTCGAT
>NZ_RZRA01001533.1:0-676 GCF_003998945.1 Mesorhizobium sp. M7A.F.Ca.CA.003.01.2.1
GTCCGGCATAGACCAGCTTTTTGTCTGCGGGGAAATGGGTGGAAATCTGACCCAGCAGAGCCGCCACGCCGGCATCGCGGGACGGAAAGATGTCCGACAGTTCGCCCGTCATGGTGAATGCGTTGAGATCCGCACCCGCGTAGATCGGAGCCGTTTCGTCGAGGGCTGAAGCCAGCTTGTCCAACCCTTGCCAGAGCGGCGTTGCGATCGTTACCGCCTCGACGATGCGACCGTCTTGTGCGCGGGTCACCTTCAGATGCGCGCCGCCAATGTCGAAACCGGCAATGATGCCCTTTCTTTTTTCCACGCTTCAAGCTTTCATGACGGGGGCAATTGGTCGGTGAAAAAGCGTTGCGTATCATTCCGGTTCTCGACCTGAAAGACGGCGTGGTGGTTCGCGCCCAGCAGGGAAAACGCGATCGCTACAGGCCGATCGTTACGCCGCTCAGCCGAAGCCCTGATGTGGTCGCGGTCGCTGAAGGACTGCGTGGGCTTTATCCTTTTTCCACCTTCTACATCGCAGATCTGGACGCTATCGAAGGCGGAGCGCCAAACAGCGACGCACTCGCCCGGCTGAGGACGATGGCGGAGCCGCCGGAACTTTGGGTCGATGCCGGCGTGGCCGACGAAAAGACACTTTTGGCGGCGCTTGCCGAACGCTCGCTGTCTCCTGTTC
>NZ_RZRA01001534.1:0-674 GCF_003998945.1 Mesorhizobium sp. M7A.F.Ca.CA.003.01.2.1
ACTTCCTGAAGAAGGCGGCGAACCTGACCTCTGGTTCCAAGGAGCCGGGCAAGGTCAAGGCCGGTACGGTTTCGCGTGACAAGGTCCGCGAGATTGCCACCGCGAAGATGAAAGACCTGAACGCAAACGACGTCGAAGCGGCCATGCGCATGGTCGAGGGCTCCGCCCGCTCGATGGGTCTGGAAGTGGTGGGCTAAGATCATGGCAAAGATTGCAAAGCGTGTATCGAAGACCCGCGAAGGCATCGATCCCAACAAGGCTTATGCCCTGGGTGATGCGCTGAAGCTGCTCAAGGACCGTTCCTCGGTGAAGTTCGATGAGACCATCGAAGTCGCCATGAACCTCGGCGTCGACCCGCGCCATGCCGACCAGATGGTCCGCGGCGTGGTCAACCTGCCGAACGGCACCGGCCGCTCGGTACGTGTCGCCGTGTTCGCCCGTGGCGACAAGGCCGACGAAGCGCGCGCCGCCGGCGCCGACATCGTTGGTGCCGAGGATCTGGTCGACATCGTCCAGAAGGGCACGATCGATTTCGATCGCTGCATCGCCACGCCGGACATGATGCCGCTGGTCGGCCGTCTGGGCAAGGTGCTCGGCCCGCGCGGCATGATGCCGAACCCGAAGGTCGGAACCGTCACCACCGACGTTGCCGCCGCCGTCAAGGCGTCCAAGGG
>NZ_RZRA01001535.1:0-672 GCF_003998945.1 Mesorhizobium sp. M7A.F.Ca.CA.003.01.2.1
GCCAATGCCGGGCAGATCTGCACGGCCACCGAACGCGTGCTGGTGCATAAATCCATCCATGACCGGTTTATCGAAGGTCTGGTGAAAGCGGCCGCGAAGGTGAAAATGGGCGACCCTTTCGATCCCGCGACGACGATGGGGCCGATCAACAATGCGGTCGCCGTCGACAAGGTGCTCAGCCACATTGCGGACGCCCGCGCTCGTGGCGCCGAGATCGTCACCGGCGGCAATGTGGCGTCGGGTTTTGCCACCAATCTCTATTTCGAGCCGTCGATCGTCACAGGACTGACCCGGGAAAGCCTGCTCAACGTCGAGGAATCCTTCGGGCCGATTGCACCCGTGCTGACCTTCGAGACCGACGAGGAGGCGATGGAACTTGCGGCGTCCAGCCCCTACGGCCTGTCGGCCGCGGTCTTCACCAGCACCATCAAGAACGCCTTTGCCTTTGCTGAAAGCCTGAGGGTCGGTATCGTCAACGTCAACGAGATGAGCTGCTATTGGGAGCCGCATATTCCTGCCGGCGGCGCCGCCGGGACGCAGAGCGGCCTCGGCCGCACCGGGGGTCGGCACACGCTGATGGAAATGTGCGACCTGAAGACGATTACCGTGGACGTCACTCGCTGACATTCAAGGCCCGCGCCTTTTGCGCGGGCCTCCCGTGCGACCGTATGC
>NZ_RZRA01001536.1:0-669 GCF_003998945.1 Mesorhizobium sp. M7A.F.Ca.CA.003.01.2.1
GTCAGGCAGAGGGCTGCTTGGTCTTCCGCAGATACGGCAGGATGGTCTCATAAGCGCCGAAGCGCCTGATCGCGTCCTCGTTGGAGACGGCAGCGGTGATGATGACGTCCTCGCCCTGCTTCCAGTTTGCCGGCGTCGCCACCTGATGCTTGGCGGTCAGCTGCATGGAATCGACCGCACGCAGGATCTCATCGAAGTTGCGGCCCGTGGTCATCGGGTAGGTCAGCACCAGCTTGATCTTCTTGTCCGGTCCGATGACATAGACCGAGCGCACCGTGGCATTGTCGGCCGGTGTGCGGCCTTCCGACGTCTCGCCGGCACCGCCCGGCAGCATGTCGTAGAGCTTGGCGACCTTGAGGTCCTTGTCGCCGATCAGCGGGTAGTTCACCGAATGGCCGGTCGCCGTCTTGATGTCGTCCTGCCACTTGCCGTGGCTTTCGACCGGATCGACCGAAATGCCGATGATCTTGACGTTGCGCTTCTTGAATTCGCCTTCGAGCCCCGCCATCGTGCCAAGCTCGGTCGTGCAGACCGGCGTGAAATTCTTGGGATGACTGAACAGGATCGCCCATCCGTCCCCGATCCAGTCGTGGAATTTGATCGTCCCTTGCGTGGTCTCGGCGGTAAAATCCGGCGCAATGTCGTTGATACGAAGGCTCATGGTACATC
>NZ_RZRA01001537.1:0-667 GCF_003998945.1 Mesorhizobium sp. M7A.F.Ca.CA.003.01.2.1
CCGCTGAAATTGCTGCCGGCTACTTCTCGCCCAGATACTGGAAGACGGCCTGCTTCCACCAATCGCTTTCGATGGTCTGCAGGAGGGCGACATCGAGAGACTTGCGCAACGGGCTGCCGAGCGGCAGCGCAATGGCATATTGCTGCTGGTCGAACGTCGCATCGAGAACCTGCAGGCTTGTCGCGTAATTCTGCCCGACCAGCCAGCCAAGCAGCGGCTTGTCGTGCACCAGCGCGTCGATCTTGCCGGCGCGAAGCGCGTTGAGGCCTTGCTGGATCGAGGCAAAGTCCTGATGACGGATCTGGGTCGAATCCAGATAGGACGCCGTCGACGAGCTCTGCACCGCGCCGACCCTGACCGCGGCGAGATCGCTTTCGCCCTGCACCATGCCTTCCATCTGCGTCACCGTCAGCACCGATGTGACACCCGCAGTGAACACCGCGATCGCAATGATCGATCCCATCATCCAGAGCGCGGCCAGCACGCGCCCCGGCACGGTTCGCGGGCCGAAATCACCGGTGCTGGCCTGCGTCGCGGCGATGGTCGACCACCACATGCTGGAAAACAGTCCCTTGGCGACGCCGCCGCCGAAATCGTCATTGTGCCGGCGTTCGAACATCCAGATGAGGACGCCGACCACCACCGATATGATGACCAGCGCCAGAAC
>NZ_RZRA01001538.1:0-666 GCF_003998945.1 Mesorhizobium sp. M7A.F.Ca.CA.003.01.2.1
TCCTCATTGACCCGGGTCAGCTCGATGGTGCGCGTCTTGACCCGCTGCTCCAGCGATTCATTGGCCCTTTTCAGCGCAAGATCCTGCTCGACGCGCCCGGAAATGTCGGCATAGGTGGCGACGATGCCGCCGTCCGGCATCGGGTTGGAGCGCAGTTCCAGGATGCGGCCCGAGGTTTTCAGCTCCATCTGCCACGGGCTGACGAAGCTGGTCAGCCGGTTGAGCATGGCCACACGCTGATCGGCGGGAATGTCGCCGCGCTCGGCGAGATGGCGCAGGATGCGGTCGAGCGAGACGCCGACCTGGCCCATCTCGTCGGGCAGGTCGAACAGCGCCCGGTACTGGCGGTTCCAGCAGATCAGGCGGAAATCGCGATCGAAGACGGTGATGCCCTGTTCCATCTGGTCGAGCGCGATCTGCAAGAGGTCGCGGTTGTGCTGCAGCGCCTCGGTGGCGTCGTCGAGCAAGCGGAAGGCATCTCGGGATTCGCGGTCGTGGCGCCGAAACAGCAGCGACAGGATCAGCCGTGCCGAGGAGGAGCCGACGGCGCTGGCCAGCAGCTGCTCGGAAAAGCGGATGACGTCCATGATCGCCTGTTCGTTGCCGTGCAGCGAGGGTCCGTTGGTCTTTTCGAACGACTGGAAAGAGCGCTCGGTGCGCTCGACG
>NZ_RZRA01001539.1:0-664 GCF_003998945.1 Mesorhizobium sp. M7A.F.Ca.CA.003.01.2.1
GGGCTGGATCAGCGCGCGCCAAGGCCTCTCAATCCCGAACAAAGCCTGTTGCTGGAATGCTATCTGGCCGGTCAGGTTCCGGAATCGGCCTGGAACGACTACGTCTTCGAAACGCCCGATCTTGCCCGGCATGCCGCGGCACGGCGCAGTCACCATTGAGCCGGCGGCGGGTGCCTACTTGGGAGAGGCGAATTGCAACGTGAACACGTTGCCGGCGATGCCTTGCGCCAGTTTCGCTGAGAAGGTCAGGGGCAGACAATTCTGCAAGGCGGTCGTTGCGGCGTCGACAAAGGACTTCTTCGCCTTGGCATCGCCTTCCACCTTGATGGCTGTCGGCCTCGGTGGGCCGATCAGCGTGCCGTCCCGCTTGAAGCTGAAGCTCAAGGTGACGCTGGCGGTTCCCGCTCCCGCCGGCGGTGTCCAGCAAGCCTGGATCGCGGCCCCGACATCGTCCATCGTGTTGAGTTCAGCTGCACTTGACGCATGAACAGCGCCCGCCAGCACCACGCCCGCAACCGCAATCCGTCTCGCAACGCTTTTCATCGCCAGCCCTCACGCCTGACCACGGTCCATCTGGGACGCTCAATGGATGGTAGGGCCAACGTCGGCAATGGCAATATCTCTCGGCAAACTTGACGCCGAAAAAGCGACACCTGACTGGGCT
>NZ_RZRA01000153.1:0-7591 GCF_003998945.1 Mesorhizobium sp. M7A.F.Ca.CA.003.01.2.1
GCTTTAACCTGACGCGCAGCGTCGGTCCGGCGATCGGCGGCATCATCGTCGCCGCCGCCGGTGCGGCAGCCGCCTTCGCGGCGAACGCGGTGAGCTATATCGGCCTGATCGTCGTGCTGGCGCGCTGGAAGCCGAACGTGCCGGTATCGACCTTGCCGCGCGAGTCGCTGGGGGCCGCCATGGGCGCCGGCCTGCGCTATGTCGCCATGTCGCCCAATATCGGCAAGGTGCTGGTCAGGGGTGCTGCGTTCGGCTTCAGTGCAGGCGCTGTGCTTGCGTTGCTGCCTCTGGTGGCGCGCGACGTCGTCAAGGGCGATGCGCTTACCTATGGCATCATGCTCGGCGCCTTCGGCATCGGCGCGGTCGGCGGCGCCTTGATCAGCGTCAGGCTGCGGCAGTTGCTCTCCAGCGAGACGATGGTGCGCTGTGCGTTCGCCGGCTTCGCCGTCTGCGCCTTCAATGCCGCCGTCAGCCAGCATGCCTGGCAGACATCGCTCGGCCTGCTTGTCGGCGGTGCCTGCTGGGTGATCGCGCTTTCGCATTTCAACGTCACGGTGCAGATGGCGACGCCGCGCTGGGTGGTCGGCCGGGTGCTGTCGGTCTACCAGACCGCGACCTTCGGCGGCATCGCGCTCGGCAGCTGGATCTGGGGCGTCGTCGCCGACGCGCATGGCGCCGAAACCGCGCTGATCGCCGCCAGCATCGCCATGCTGGCCGGCGGCGCCATCGGTCTTTTGCTCCCGCTGCCGCAACAGCAGGTGCTCAACCTCGACCCGCTCAATCGCTTCAAGGAACCGCATTTGGCGCTTGACCTGAAGCCGCGCAGTGGTCCCATCGCCATCATGATCGAATATGTGATCCGCCACGAGGACGAACCGGAGTTCCTCGCCATCATGGCCGAACGCGGCCGCATCCGCCGCCGTGACGGCGCCCGCAACTGGACGCTGGCGCGCGATCTCGAGAATCCCACCGTATGGATCGAGCATTATCACACGCCGACCTGGATCGAGTATATCAGGCACAATGGACGCATCACCCATGCCGACGCCGTCATCGGCGAACGCGTGCGGGCCCTGCACAGCGGCGACGAACCGCCCCGCGTACGACGCATGATCGAGCGCCCGACCACCGCCGGCACGGCGCTTGTGATGGCCAAGGGGCCGATCGAGCATTAAGCCCGTAACCCCTCTTGCCCTCTACCCCTCGCCCGACAGGTCCCGGCGCGCCTTGTCGAGTTCCTCGGCATAGCGCCGCATCAAATGGCCTTCGGTCAACAGGCCCAGCACGATGTGGTCGGTGAAATCCTCGACCACGGCGAGTTCTTCGGCGCCCGCCCGCTGGAATGTTTCCGCGGCGGCCTGCACGTTCATGCTCGGCACCAGCACCGCGTCCTTGTATTTGGCGAGATCGCGCACCGGCACCTCGCCATCGGACGGATCGCTGTGCAGTTCGGCCACGATCAGCACGCCGACATAGTGGTCGCCCGCATCGACGGCGATGACGCGCTGGGCAGAGCCGAGCGGCACCTCCTTGCGGAAGGCTGCCAGCGTCGTCGAGGCATAGATGGTCTTGATGTCCTTGCGCATCATCGAGCCGACTGTGAGGCTGCGCATCCAGCCGACATCGTGGGCGCTGCGGATGGTCTCGCCGCGCAGATGGAAGCGCCATGTCGAGAACGAGTAGCCGAAGGTTTCGCGCACCAGGATGGCCGACATGATCGAGGCGGCCAGCACGACGCCGGTCAACGTCAGGTCGCGGGTCGATTCCAGCGCCAGGAAGGTCATCGTCAGCGGACCGCCGACGACACCGACGGCGAGCGACGTCATGCCGACGACGGCGGCGACGGCAGGGTCGATGCCGGTTGCCGGAGAAATAACAAGCATCACATCCGCGAACGCCTTGCCGAGCAGCGCGCCGAGGAACAGCGAGGCAAAGAACAGCCCGCCGCGAAAACCCGATCCCAGCGAGACCGCCGACGCCGCCAGCTTGAGCACGAAGACGCTGGCCACCACGGCCAGCCCGTAATTCATCGAGAATTCGCGATGCAGCGCGCCATGGCCGCTGGACAGCACCTGCGGCGTGATCAGCCCCAACAAGCCAACGATGACGCCGCCAATGACGGGGCGCAGCGACGCATCGATCGACAGCCTGGCGAAACCGCGCTCGATCAGCGTCACCAGATGCATGATGGCGATCGAGGCGGCACCGCCGAGCAGCCCGAGCAGCAGGAACGGCACATACTGGCTGGCGGTGAGCGCCGGCAGACCCGAAAGCTCGAGCGGGAAAGGCACCCCGCCGAACATTTCAGCGGTCAGCGAGGCTGAGATCGCGGCGGTCATGACAGGCGCGACATTGGCGACCGAGTAGATGCCGATGACCAATTCGAAGCCGTAGAAGGCGCCGGTCAGCGGTGCATCGAAGGCAGCGGCGATGGCGCCGGCCGCACCACAGCCGACCAGGATACGGACATCGTTGCGGCGCAGCCTGAAGATGCCCGCCAGCCGCGATGCCAGCCCGGAGCCAACCTGCGTGTAGCCGGCTTCCAGCCCGACCGAGGCGCCAAAACCGCTGGAGATCATCGTCTGGCCGGCGATGATGAAGGTGTCGGTCAGCGACATGCGCCCGCCATAGAGCGCATTGGCTTCGATCGGGTCGATCGGTGTGCGGAATTTCCGTATCCGGAGCCAGACCACCGTCAGCCCCAGCAGTATGCCGCCGATCGCCGGTATCAGCGCCTGCATCGGATTGGCGAGCGAGAACATGCCGGAAAGCCGGCCGCCAGGCTGAACGCCGAACAGCAGCCCGTGCAGGTCCTGCACGATCTGGCTCATCGCCGTGACCAATATGCCAGCCATGACGCCTACGACACCGGCGAGGATGACCACCACGATGCCGCGTGCCTCGAGCAGGGGCAACGACCTGATCAGCACCGCGCGCAGCCGGCGGGCGTAAACTTCGCTGTGGTTTCTGGAAAGCACCGGGGCGGCTCGCCGATATCGAAAGGCAGTGGAAAGCCAGCCTGATACGCCCGGCGGCACGGCATGGCAACCACAATGCCGACAGACACCACATTGGCGACAAGTGGACGCGATATCGATCGGGCCGATGGACCGTTCAGGTCGGCATGGGCTCGCCGGCTTCATAGAGTACGAGGTTGCGCTCGCCTATGCCGAGCGCCGGCCAGCTCGCACGCCAGTCCGCAATGTGCGGCGAGGCGAAGTGCGCGTCGAGCGCTGCCCTGTCGCTCCAGACTTCCGTGACCCGGATGAGCCCGGCATCAAAAACATCCTGCGCATAGGAATATTGGATGCAGCCGACCTCGGCGCGGCTGCCTGAAACCATGCGTTCCATTGCGGGCTTGGCTTCCTCAAATTTGTTTGGCGGCAAGCGGATGGTGCCGATGATCAGAAGCATGGGTTTCCCTTTCCTGGCGAGGCTAGCCGACACGGCGACCTGCGCATGATCGTTCGAACTAGCCAGTCTCCCACCCTCGCGCAAGCTTGGCGGACTACCCTCACAGGGCTGTCGCGCGCTCGGCAGTCTATGGGGTTTGAGGACGATATGGCGATCAGCGAAAGCATTCAGCCCGGCGCGGCCGCCAAGAACGGCCGCGACGTCTTCTTCGCCATCGGCATCGTCATCATACTTGCCGTGCTGTTCCTGCCGATCCCGGCTTTTCTCATCGATGTCGGCCTCGCCTTTTCGATCGCGCTTTCGGTGCTGATCCTGATGGTGGCGCTGTGGATCCAGCGGCCGCTCGATTTTTCGTCTTTTCCAACCGTGCTGCTCATCGCCACCATGCTGCGGCTGTCGCTCAACATCGCCACCACGCGCATGATCCTGTCGCATGGCAATGAAGGGACGCATGCCGCCGGCTACGTCATCGCCGGCTTCTCCAAGTTGGTGATGGCCAGCGACTTCGTCATCGGCCTCATCGTCTTCATGATCCTGATCGTGGTGAACTTCATCGTCATCACCAAGGGCGCCACGCGTATCGCCGAAGTCGGCGCGCGCTTCACCCTCGATGCCATCCCCGGCAAGCAGATGTCGATCGACGCCGACCTCTCGGCCGGCATGATCGACGACAAGACCGCGCAGCTGCGCCGCCGTGAACTGGAAGAAGAATCTTCTTTCTTCGGCTCGATGGACGGCGCCTCGAAGTTCGTCCGCGGCGACGCCATCGCCGGCCTCATCATCACCGCCATCAACATCGTCGGCGGCATTGCCATCGGCTACATCAGGCACGGCATGGGCATGGGCGAAGCCGCCGACGTGTTCATCAAGCTGTCGGTCGGCGACGGCCTCGTCACCCAGATCCCGGCACTGATCGTGTCGCTCGCCGCCGGCCTGCTCGTCTCCAAGGGCGGCACCCGCGGCTCGACCAACCAGGCGGTGTTCGGCCAGCTCGGCGCCCACCCGCGCGCCCTCTATGTCGCGGCATCGCTGCTGGTGCTGCTCGGCTTGATGCCCGGCCTGCCGCTGTTCCCGTTCTTTGCGCTCGCAGCCGGCATGGCCGGTCTCGGCTACGTCATCCCGATGCGCGCCAACCGTGTCCTCGCCGAAGCCGAGGCGATCAAGGACCAGGAAAAGGCGACCAAGGTCGAGGAGGAGAAGAACTCGGTCAAGGCCTCGCTCGCCACCGCCGAGATCGAGCTTTTGATCGGCAAGCAGCTGTCGACAAGGCTGCTGACGTCGCATCAGGAACTGGTTTTCCGCATGGGCAAGATGCGCAAGAAATTCGCCACCCAGTACGGCTTCGTCGTGCCGGAAGTGCGTGTCGCCGACGATTTCGCCATCCCGCCGAAGAGCTACCAGATCAAGGTGCACGGCACCGTGGTGGCCGAATACCAGATGCGCGTCGGCGAGATCATGGTGCTGCTCGGCAATCGCGACATACCCGAGATACCGGGCGAGGAAATCCGCGAGCCGGCCTTCGGCATGCGCGCCTATTCGGTGGTCGAAGCCTTCGCCGAGGATCTGAAGCGCGAGAACTACACCTTCGCCGACAACATGTCGGTGCTGCTCACCCATCTCTCCGAGGTCATCCGCAACAACCTGCCGCAGCTTCTGTCCTACAAGGACATGAAGGCGCTGCTCGAACGCCAGGACCAGGAATACCGCAAGCTCGCCGACGAGATCTGCACCACGCACATCTCCTATCCCGGCCTGCAGGCGGTGCTGAAGCTGCTGCTCGCCGAGCGCGTCTCGATCCGCAATCTGCACCTGATCCTCGAGGCGATCGCCGAGATCGCGCCGCATGTGCGCCGCACCGAGCAGATCGTCGAACATGTCCGCATCCGCATGGCCCAGCAGATTTGCGGCGACCTGTCCGAGGGCGGCGTGCTGAAGGTGCTTCGCCTCGGCAACCGCTGGGATCTCGCCTTCCACCAGAGCCTCAAGCGCGACGCCAAGGGTGAGGTGCGCGAGTTCGACATCGACCCGCGCCAGCTCGAGGAGTTCGGCCAGGACGCGACCAAGGCGATCAAGAAATATCTGGAAGCCGGCGAGCGTTTCGTCCTCGTCACCGCGCCCGACGCCCGCCCCTATGTGCGCATGATCATCGAGCGGCTGTTCACCACGCTGCCGGTGCTCAGCCACGTCGAAATCGCCAAGGGCGTCGAGATCAGGGTGCTCGGAACCATATCGTGAGCGTGCTGTCGCAAGGCGTCGTCATCGCGGCGTTCCTCGCCTTCTGCCGCATCGGCGCCTGTTTCATGCTGATGCCGGGCCTGTCCAGCGCCCGCGTCCCGGTCCAGGTCAGGTTGTTCGTGGCGGTCGCCGCCACCGGCGGCCTGCTCGCCTTCCTGTGGGACAAGATCTTTCCTTTCGTCGACCCGCGCCCGCAGATCCTGGTGCCGATGATCATCTCGGAACTTCTGGTCGGCGGCCTGATCGGCGCCATGACCAGGCTCTACATGGAAGCCCTGCGCTTCATGGGCTCGGCCATCGCCATGCTGGTCGGTTATGGCGGCACCGGCGGACCGGCGATCGAGGAGCCCGAACCCCAGGCAGCCCTTGCCGCCATCATCTCGTTCTCGGCGCTGTTGATGCTGTTCGTGTTCGATTTCGACCACGAGATAATACGCGCGCTGGTTTCCTCCTACACGGTCGCGCCGGTCAACATCTTCTTCAACCCGCAGGCAGCCCTCGTCGATGTCACCGACACGGTGTCGGACACCTTCTTCCTGGTCATCCGCCTCGGCAGCCCGTTCGTCGCCTATGCCATTCTCGTCAATCTGACGATCGGCTTCGTCAACAAGCTGACCCCGCAGATCCCGATCTATTTCATCTCCCAGCCCTTCATCATCGCCGGCGGCATGATCATCTTCTATTTCGCCGTCGGCACCATGCTGTCGCTGTTCGTCGACGGCTTCGTCGACCTGACGCTGGCGAGATGACCATGAGCACGCGCAAGGACCGCCTGAAGAAACTGGTCAAGGTGCAGGAACAGCTGAAGGCGCTGCACGAAACCCGCCACGCCACCTTCCTTGCCGCGGCCAGTGCCGCCGAGGCTGAAGCCAGGGAACTGGTCGGCCATTTCGACCAGGCCGATTCGCTTTCCGCCCTGTTCCCCGATCTCTACCACCGCCGCATCGCCCAAGCGGTCGTGCGCCAGGAGGCGAACCTGGCAAGCGCGAAGCAAGAAGCCGGCCTCATCGCCGCCGCGACCGCCCGCACCAACATGGTTGAGCGTGCCTACAAGGACGTGCGCAACCGCGACGAGCGCGAACGCTCCGACCGCGAGCGGCTCGACATCATCGCGCAGAAGCAGGGCGAGGAGTAAGCTGAGGGTGTTCCGCTATGGGCCAACGGTGAGCGTCATTGACCAGGTTGCGAATGGCGGCAATCTCGGTCTTAGGGGCGGGCATGGTGGCTTCCTGAGAGCGGACATTGCAGGCTGCACATCGAGGTCCTGCCGCGCCATGACCAGTCGATGCTTCGGTCTGGAAGCAGCCGTTGAGCAGACGTTCATTGCACGGCGGCGGCCGCGGTGAAGATGTAGCCAACGCCATAGACGACCTTGATCGGCGCGGGCAAGCTGATGTGCTCCTCCAGTTTGCGGCGTAGCCGGCTGACGACTGCGTCGAGATGCCTGTTGTCGAAGTTCGACCTGGGACGGGCGACAAGCTCCACCAGATCCTCGCGCTGGCAGATTTCGCCGCTACGGTTGCAGAGCACGTTCATGAAGGCGAACTCGGCCGCCGTCAGTTTAAGCGAACGGTGATTGGGCGCGATCAGCATCCAGTTCGTGCCGTCCAGCACCCACCGATCGCTGCTGCCGTTGGCAGAGTCGGGCGGGGCTCCCGTCCGTCGCAGCAGGCTGCGAATTGCGGCGTCGATCTCGCGCAGCGTGCTGTGCTTGACCAGGTAGATGTCGGCGCCGCTCTCAAAGCCACGGATACGGTCGTCGCTGTCACCGAGCGCCGTCAGCATGATGATGCCGCAGGCATGTGATTTGCGGATTTCGGTTGCCAGATCGAACCCGTTCCCATCGGGCAGCCCGACATCGAGGATGATGACAGCGGGCGAGCTGCCGTTGGCCAGCGTCTGGCGCAATTCCCCTGCCGTGGCGACGCCTTCGGCCGTGAAG
>NZ_RZRA01001540.1:0-662 GCF_003998945.1 Mesorhizobium sp. M7A.F.Ca.CA.003.01.2.1
ACCGGCCGGATCAAGGATTTCCCCGCGAGCCCGACCGGCAAGCTCGATGCGTCGGTGGTTGCCGTCGATCTGAAGCCGCTGATCGATGTCGCCGCCCAGCACTATCCCGACAGTGCCGTGCTCAGGGGACTGTCGAGCCGTGCTGCTGCCTATCCCGAGCTGTTCCAGGATGCGCGCATCGACCTGGTGGCGAGTGCAGCCGACAATGGCGACGGCACCACGGGCCTGGCGGTAAGCGGGCAAGGCAAGGCCGGCGGCTCGGCCTTTTCGGCGTCGCTGTCGGGGAAGGGCGTGGTGGACAAGCTTCTCGAAGCGCCGGTGGCGCTGACCTTCAACGCCAAGAACCCTGATGCCACCGCGCTGCTGGCGCTCTATGGCCTGCCGGCGCTGCCGCTCGGCATGCTGGGCGAGGCAAACACCGATATTCAGGCCAAGGGCACGTTTGGCGGCGGCCTGGCGACGAATTTCAGCCTTGCCGGCAATGACTTCAAGGCCGGTTTCGAGGGAACGATCGCCGACACGCCGCAAGGCCTCGCCGCCAAGGGCAAGCTCAGCCTCGATGCCGCCGACATCGAGCCGTGGCTGATGACGTCGGGCATCGGCCTGCCAGGCATGGGGGCGGGCATGTCGACGTCGCTCGCCGCGCAGGGCGACTACGGCAA
>NZ_RZRA01001541.1:0-660 GCF_003998945.1 Mesorhizobium sp. M7A.F.Ca.CA.003.01.2.1
GGAAGGCGTGGCGGGGCTGTCAGGCTGAGGTGCAGGCGGTGCGGCCTCTTCCTCAGTCAGAACCTGGTCAGTCCTGGCCTTGATCTCATCGGCCGTCTGCTGGCTTATCAGCCCGTTGCTGACGGCAAAGCCAGCAGCCAGAGCGACAAGGGCTGCAATGATTGCAGCTTTCAACTTCTTCGACATCCATAGGCGCCTTATTCGTGACACCCAACCCACGGCCAAGGGTGCCGCAACCATGGCTAAGGGTCAATCCTTTGGCTGGAGTCTCTGCTCGGATGCAACGAAATCAACTGTTACAAACGAAAAACGCCGCCCATTGGGCGGCGTTTCGGCATTGCGGCGGGAAACCCGGATTACTTGATCTTGGTTTCCTTGAACTCGACGTGCTTCTTGGCGACCGGGTCGTACTTGCGGAACGACAGCTTGTCGGTCTTGGTGCGGCTGTTCTTGCTGGTCACGTAGAAGAAACCGGTGTCGGCGGTCGACAGAAGCTTGATCTTGATGTTTGCGGCTTTGGCCATGATATCAGTCCGTTTGTTCGTGGGGTTTTGGCCGCTGGAGCACGGGGAAACACCCGGACGCGGGAAACTTGGCGCGACACATAAAGAACGCGCCCGGAAAGTCAAGCCCGGTAGGCCTTGTGCGACCCACCAGAGC
>NZ_RZRA01001542.1:0-658 GCF_003998945.1 Mesorhizobium sp. M7A.F.Ca.CA.003.01.2.1
GGTGTCGAGGCCGCGGGCGAAACCGGCGATGTGATGCAGGTCGAGCGGCCAGGGGCAGCCGACCTTGAACAGCCGCACCCCGATGCGGTTGGCGGCCGCTTCGTCGATGCCGATATCCTCCAGCGCCTGGCGAACGTCGAGATAGCTCTTGCCGAGCGTGATGATGCCGATCTTCGGATTGCGGCCGCCCGAATAGACGATGCGGTTCAGCCCATTGGCAAGGATGAAGGCGGAGGCCGCGGCGCGCTTGTGTTCATGCAGCCGCTCTTCCTGGCCGAGCATGTCGATCTCGTGGCGGATGTTGAGACCGCCAGGCGGCATGTCGAACTCCGGCACGACGATGTTCAGCCGCTCGAGCGCGGCATCGACCGAGGCGGTCGATTCGATGTTGTCCTTGACGCATTTGATCGCCGCCCACGTGCCGGCAAAGCGCGACATGGCGAAGCCGTAGAGCCCGTAGTCGATGATCTCCTGGACACCGGCCGGGTTGAGGATCGGCACCATCGTGTCGACGAACAGGAATTCGGTGGCGTGCGCGTTGGTCGAGGATTCGGCCATATGGTCGTCGCCCATCAGCGCAAGCACGCCGCCATGCTTCGACGATCCGGCGAGGTTGGCGTGGCGGAACACATCGCCTGAGCGGTCGACGCCCGGTCCC
>NZ_RZRA01001543.1:0-657 GCF_003998945.1 Mesorhizobium sp. M7A.F.Ca.CA.003.01.2.1
CTCAAGCAGTGATGAAAAGCTTGAGCGGGCGAGAAAGCTTGGCGCCTGGCAAGGGATCAACTACCGCACGCAACCGGCCTGGGACGATGCCGCGCGTGAGCTGACGAACGGGCTGGGCGTGAACCACGTGCTGGAAATGGTCGGCGGCGACAATGCACGGCGATCGCTGAACGCGCTGGCCGCCGACGGCCGGCTGTCGATCATCGGCCTGCTGGGCGCGATGGAGCTCAGCTTTCCCATCCTGCCCTTCATGCGCAACCGCATCACCGTGCAGGGCCTGTCGATCGGCCATCGCCGTGCTTTCGAGCGCATGAATCAGGCGATCGAGGCGCTGGCGATCAAGCCGGTCATCGACAAGGTTTTTGGCTTCGATGAGGTGCCGCAGGCCTTGCAACATCTGGAGAAAGGGCCGTTCGGCAAGATCGTGATCACCACGACCTGACTTTTGCGATGTCATGGCAACTGCTTCAACACGCCGACAATTGCCTCGCCGTCCGTGAAATAGGGATCGCCGCCGCCATTGCGTCCCGCCTTGGTGGCGCCGACGCCCGATATGTCGCTGGTCGAGAGCAGCATGCCGGCAGTGGCCAGGTCGCGCATCAGGAAATCGCGCTCGGCGTCGATGTCGGGGCCGATATGGTGGGTGACGGCGCCGGT
>NZ_RZRA01001544.1:0-655 GCF_003998945.1 Mesorhizobium sp. M7A.F.Ca.CA.003.01.2.1
GGTCAATGTGCGGGCGCAGTTCCTGGCGGCGAGACAGGTCATGCCCTCGATGATCGCGCAGGGCGGCGGGGTCATCCTCAACACCGCCTCCAATTCGGGCGTGTTCTACGACCGCGAGATGATCGCCTACGCAACCTCCAAACATGCGGTGGTGGCGATGACACGGCAGATGTCGCTCGACTATGCCCGTCACAATGTCCGCATTAACGCGCTCTGTCCGGGCTGGGTCGACACGCCGTTCAACGAACCGTTCATCGCCCAGATGGGCGGACGCGGGGCGATCGAAACCTATGTCCGCACCAAGATCCCGATGGGCCGCTGGGCCAGCGCCGATGAGATCGCCGAAGCGATCCTGTTCCTTGTCTCCGACCGTTCATCCTTCATGACCGGCCAGGCGCTGGTAATCGACGGCGGTGAAAGTATCGGCTGAGCCTTTTGCTTTCGCTATCAACTCCCCTGTTTTCAAAGCTTGTCCGATATACCACGCAAAGACTTTCACCCATGCCGCTGCTTGCCCGCAGGACTATAGTCCTGCCGGCATGGGACTTCAGTGCCATGGCCGTCCAAGAGCGTGAATTTGTGTTTGATATCAGTCGGTTAAGTTTCTGGCCGGGTGCCAGATCGCGTATTGAGACAGCATTTGTCTAAAGTTTAC
>NZ_RZRA01001545.1:0-652 GCF_003998945.1 Mesorhizobium sp. M7A.F.Ca.CA.003.01.2.1
AGATAGGCGCGGCCGATTTCGTCGCGTGCCGCCCAGTCGCCGGAGGACATGAGATCCTCGACGCCGGCGCCGTATGTGCCCGGCGAGGTGCCGAAGATGCGCGGGCTGATCTTGCCGTCGGCGCGGGTTTTGGCCGCGAGCGGGTTTTCCGAATCGTCCTCGTCGCGCGCGGCAACCGCGTTGGCTGCGGCATCGATCAGCGCGATCTGGGTCGGGAACATGTCGCGGAACAGGCCTGATATGCGCCATGTGACATCGACGCGTGGCCTTCCGAGCGTGGCCGGCGGCAGCACTTCGATGCCGGTGATGCGGCCGGTGGCCAAATCCCATTGCGGCCGGCAGCCCATCAGCGCCAGGCCTTGAGCGATCTCCTCGCCGCCGGTGCGCAGCGATGCCGAGCCCCAGAGATCGATGACTAGCGAGCGTGGCCAGTCGCCATGCGACTGCATGTAGCCGCGCACGACTTCCTCCGCCGCTGCCCTGCCCAGATCATAGGCGGTCGGCGTCGGCATGGTGCGCGGGTCCGAGGTGAACAAATTGCGGCCGGTAGGCAAGACGTCCGAGCGGCCGCGCGCAGGCGCGCCGGCCGGCCCAGCCTTGACGTGGCGGCCATCGAGCGCGGCGATGAGCGCCGTCTTCTCGGCTTCAGCAC
>NZ_RZRA01001546.1:0-650 GCF_003998945.1 Mesorhizobium sp. M7A.F.Ca.CA.003.01.2.1
CGCCGGACAGGTCGACCTTGCCGTCGCGCAGCAATGCCGGCGCCATTATCATCGGCAAGACCAACGTCCCCGAATTCGGGCTTGGTTCCAACACCTACAACGCCGTGTTCGGGCCGACGCTGAACGCCTTCGATCCGGCCCTGACCGCCGGAGGCTCGAGCGGCGGCGCGGCCGTTGCCCTGGCGCTCGACATGGTGCCCGTCGCCGATGGCAGCGACTTTGGCGGCTCGCTGCGCAACCCGGCCGCCTGGAACAATGTTTTTGGCTTCCGCCCGTCGCAAGGACTTGTTCCCGGCGGACCCGATTTCGAAGTCTTCCATGCGCAGATGGGCGTCGACGGGCCGATGGGCCGCAACGTCCGTGACATGGCACTGCTGCTCGATGTGCAGGCCGGTTACCACCCGCACGCGCCATTGTCCTACGAGAAACCCGGCTCGTTCCTCGAAGGGCTTGGAATACCCGCAACTGGTGGCCGCATCGCCTGGCTCGGTGATCTCGGCGGTCATCTGCCGGTTGAAACAGGCGTTCTCGGCCTGTGCGAGGCGGCACTTGGCCGCTTTGCGGAAGCGTCCTTCGCGACCGAGCCCCTGCTGCCGGATTTCGATTTCGAAGCGCTGTGGCAGGCCTTCGTGACGCTGCGCCAGGCCAGC
>NZ_RZRA01001547.1:0-649 GCF_003998945.1 Mesorhizobium sp. M7A.F.Ca.CA.003.01.2.1
TCGTTATTCTGGCGGTTGTCGCGTATTATGTTTTCGGAAGAAGTGGTGAGCACCCGGCACCCGCCGAGCCGCCGGCGGCCAGCACACCGGCCCCAGCGCCTGCACCGGCGGAACCGATGAAGCCGGCTGAACCTGCGCCCGCGCCTGCTCCGGCACCTGCAGAACCGGCGCCTGCCCCGGCACCCGCGCCCGCACCGGCTCCTGCGCCGGCACCAGCCCCTGCGCCGGCACCTGCACCGGCCCAGTGATTGGCTCGATATCAGTTACGAACGGCCCGCTGAAAAGCGGGCCGTTTTGTTTTGTAGGGGCCGCCAGAAAGGCCTTTCCAGAAACTCGCTCCGGTGAGTCAGCTGGTGTGGTTTTCGAGAACCGGAGCGCAGCGGACATTGGGTCCGTGAGCAGCGCATGACCCCGAAGATCAGTCCGATTTTTTCGGAGAGGATCATGCGCCAATCAAAAAGGGTCACAGCATCCTTTGAGCGTCCAGGAGGGACGCGCGGCGCTGTGAAAGCGGAGAAAACCTCGCCAGATGGCCGCCGGAGTAGAGTTTATGAAAGGGCCTTAGATGTGGATCGGCTTGAAGAACGTCGCCAGCGCCGCCTCCTTGATCGCCTCCGACATCGTCGGGTGCGCATGGGAGGTGCGGGCG
>NZ_RZRA01001548.1:0-647 GCF_003998945.1 Mesorhizobium sp. M7A.F.Ca.CA.003.01.2.1
CAATGGCGACGTGCCGTTGCTGAGGCTGATCGAGACCCTGTCCACGGCCCCGGCAAAACTGTTCGGACTGCCCGGTGGCACGCTGAAGCCCGGCGCTGTCGCCGATCTTGCGCTTGTCGACCTCGACGAACCCTGGATCGTCAGCGAAAGCGGCATTCGTTCGCGCTCAAAAAACACCTGTTTCGAAGGTGCGCGCCTGCAAGGCAAGGTCTTGCAAACGCTGGTTGCGGGCCGCACAGTGTTCTCCGTCTGAGCCGGACAACCCGCGCACCGCGCCTGATCCGGCCAAACTGGGGGAAATGCGGGGGAAACAATGACTTACAGCCTCATCCCAGCGCTTGTGTTCGGCTATCTCCTGGGCTCGATTCCGTTCGGACTTCTGCTCACCCGCGCGGCCGGCCTTGGCGATGTGCGCCAGATCGGCTCGGGCAACATCGGCGCCACCAATGTTCTGCGCACCGGCAACAAGGGCCTAGCCGCGGCGACGCTGTTGCTCGACGCGCTGAAGGGCACGGCCGCCGTGCTGATTGCTGGCTATTTCGCGCCTGACCTGGCGATCTGGGCCGGTCTCGGCGCCTTTCTCGGTCATCTCTTCCCGGTATGGCTGGGCTTCAAGGGCGGCAAGGGCGTCGCCACCTATCTCGGCG
>NZ_RZRA01001549.1:0-646 GCF_003998945.1 Mesorhizobium sp. M7A.F.Ca.CA.003.01.2.1
GATCAGGATGGCGCCGTTGGCGGCCACCTGCCAGTCCGGCGGGATGTGCATGAAGGTGAGCAGCGGCGAGGCGGCCAGCGCCAGCGTCAGCGCGCCGATCACCGCACCGATCGGCGACACCCGGCCGCCGACGAATTCGCCGCCGCCGAGGATGACGCCGGCGATCGCCAGCAGCGTGTAGCCATTGCCGATATTGGCGTCGGCCGAGGTGGTGATACCGATCAGCGCCATGCCGGACAGCACGCCGAACAGGCCGGCGAGCGCAAACAGCACAATCTTGGTTCGGAGCAGCGACCAGCCGGCGCGACCGAGCGCCGCCGGATTGCCGCCCGAGCCGCGCAAGATCACGCCGTAGGAGGTGCGCATAAGGCCGAAATGGACGATGAGGCCGATCAGCAGCGCCGCAATGATCGGGAACGGCACAAAAGGCGGCTTGAACGCCATCAGCCCGAGCAGCCAGTCCGGCGCCTTGCCGCCCGGCTTGGGCAGCACGAGAATGGCCAGCCCCTGCCAGACGAAGCTCATGCCGAGCGTCACCACGATCGACGGCAAATTGCGCAGATGGATCAGCGCCCCGAGCAGCGCATAGATGCCGATCGAGCCGAGCAGTATGGCGACGCCGATCAGCGGAGCGTCCTTCAGCCCT
>NZ_RZRA01000154.1:0-7590 GCF_003998945.1 Mesorhizobium sp. M7A.F.Ca.CA.003.01.2.1
CCCCCGAACAGCGCCGCAAACAGGGTGGCGGCGACGGTGGAGTTGCCGACGCCGAGATCGCCGAGACACAAAAGATCGGTGCCGCCGGCGATCGCTTCCATGCCGAAGGCCATGGTGGCGGCACAGCCACGCTCGTCAAGCGCGGCCTCTTCGGTGATGTCGGCGGTCGGGATGTGCAGGGCAAGATCGAAAACCTTAAGCCCGAGATCGTAGGCAATGCAGATCTGGTTGATCGCGGCACCTCCGGCGGCGCAAAGTTCGACCGCGTTGGCGGTCGCCGCCACCGGCCGTGGCGAAATGCCGTGGCGCGTGACGCCGTGATTGCCGGCAAAGACCGCCATCAGCGGTCTTGTCACCGCGGGCGGAGCCCGCCCGCTCCAGGCGGCCAGCCAGGCGGCGATGTCCTCGATGCGGCCAAGCGAATTGCCCGGTTCGGCCTTGGCAAACAGCGTGCGCACGCGGGTCTCGGCTGCCGTGTCGGCCGCCGGCAGATTGGCCAACAGGTTGCGAAAATCGTCGAAAGGCAGTGCGCTGGTCATCTTGTTATCGATCATTCCCTGGATTTGGTAAGCGGCATAGCCGCCTTGCGGGGTTGGCACAACCTCTGGGATGATGGGCCTGCATTTGCCGCAAAGCCGGCCCCGAAGGGCGCAATCGCGAGGGCTTGCATTGGCTTTGCCGTTGCACCATGTGGAGGTGGAACAAGGGATTGCGGATGGAAGCCCAAGAGAAAGTCATGACGGCCATCGAATCCCCGTGCATCCTGGTCTGTTCGATCGACATGAAAACCGGCTTCTGTTTCGGGTGCGGCCGCACGCGCGAGGAAATCGGCGCCTGGATCGGGATGACGCCGGAAACGCGCCGCAGCGTCATGGCTGAATTGCCGGCCCGGCTGGAAACGGTCGAGCGCCGGCCGCGCCGGGAAACGCGCCGCACCCGCATGGCGCGCGAACGCGACGCGCTGTCGTGAGGTGCGGATGAGCCGGTTGTTCTGGATATTGATGGCCGCGATCGGGGTGGGAGCAGTCCTGCTCATGCTCAACGATTCCGCCGGCAGCACCCTCGGCGTGGAGAACAACGATTTCAGCCGGCTGATCTGGCTCGGCGCCTTTGGCGCCCTTATCGGCGCCGGCCTGCTTCGCTCGGGCCGACCCCTGGGCGCCATGGCCCGCAACTTAGGCGCCTGGGCGGCCATCGCGCTCGCGCTGATCGCCGGCTATCAGTACCGCTATGAGCTGCAGGATGTCGCCAGCCGGGTGACCGCGGGCCTTGTTCCCGGCAGTCCGCTTGCGCTTGGCGTCGAGGACGGCCACGCCACGGTGACGCTCGACAAGGCGGACAACGGCCATTTCGAAGCGCGCATCCTGGTCAACGGCAACCCGGTCCGGGCCGTGGTGGATACCGGCGCGACCAGCACCGTGCTGACGTCCGAAGACGCACAAGCCGCCGGATTCAATCCAGCGGCGCTCAACTACACCATACCGGTTTCGACCGCCAACGGCATGGCACGCGCCGCGGCCGTGAAAACCGATCAGATTGCGATCGGCGGCATCACGCGCAGGGATATGTCGGTGATGATCGCCGCACCCGGCATGCTCAGCCAGAGCCTGCTCGGCATGAACTTCATCGGTTCATTGTCGGGTTTTGACGTGCGCGGCGACCGCATGATCCTCAGGGACTGATCCCTGAATCTCAAGCCGCTTCGGCTGCCGCTCCGCCGAGCTCGACGGCCGCGAAAGCCGCCTTCAGCACGTCCGGGCCGGCGCCGGGTTTTGTCGCGTCGGTGGACAGGATCTGCCGGTAGCGGCGCGCGCCGGGCAAGCCATGGAACAGTCCGACCATGTGGCGGGTGACATGTCCAAGCCGCCCACCCAGCTCGATATGACGTGCCGCATAGTCCGCCATTGTATCGATCAGCGCGGCGAAATCGAACGGCTCGGACTGGACGCCGTAGAAAGCGGCATCGACGCCAGCCAGAATGCCGGGTGTGTGGTAGGCGGCGCGGCCAAGCATGGCGCCATCGACATGGTCGAGATGCGCCAACGCCTCTTCGATCGTCTGAATGCCGCCATTGATGCCAATGAATTCGTTAGGTTTTCTAGCCTTCAACCGATAAACTCTGTTGTAATCGAGCGGCGGGATGTCACGGTTTTCCTTGGGGCTCAGCCCTTCCAGCCACGCCTTGCGCGCATGCACCCACAATGCGTCGGCGCCGGCGTCGAAAACCCCATCCGCCAGCGCATCGAGGGCCGGCTCCGGATCCTGCTCGTCGACGCCGATGCGGCATTTGACGGTCACGGGAATTGTCACCGCCGCCTTCATCGCCGCGACACAGCCGGCAACGAGGTCCGGCACCTTCATCAGGCAGGCGCCGAACGTGCCCGACTGGACGCGGTCTGACGGACAGCCGACATTGAGGTTGATCTCGTCATAGCCAAAGGCCTCGCCGATGCGCGCCGCCTCGGCAAGTTTTTCGCGATCCGAGCCGCCGAGCTGCAGCGCGACCGGATGTTCTGACGCATCGAAGCCGAGCAGACGCTCGCGTGCGCCATGGATGACGGCGTCGGCCACCACCATCTCGGTGTAAAGCAGCGCATGGCTCGTCAGCTGACGGTGGAAGAACCGGCAATGCCGGTCCGTCCAGTCCATCATGGGCGCTATGGCTACCCTTAACCTTTGATAATCTTGCATGTTTCGTAACTTCAACAGGTTGGATCGCGTCGTACGGGCTCTATCACGCGCCATGATAGGCCCAAGCCGCAAATCGGCGGATGACTGGCCGGCGCCACGGCGTGGGGCGTCGAATACCTCAATCGCAGGGTAGCGTATAGGTCGACCTGGCCGGAATTGCCAACGCGTCGTCTGCTTTCGATGCCTGGGCGGAGGACGGAACCCTCCAGCTTCGTATGACGGTGTCTGCGCCAACGATGTGGCTAGGAACTGGGAAGGCCAGCCCTCGACAGCATCTCAAGGAACCGGGAATGATGATGATCCTTTACATAGCGCGGCACAAAGCCAGGGCAGACGTTGCTCAGATTGAGATGCGGAAGTTGTGACAGGCAATGGTGGATGGCCCGGGACGCTTCTTCGTTATTTCCGGTGGCCGATGCGGTCGCGGCCCAATAAAGGGCGCCGCGAACGAAGCCAGGCTTTGTCCTGACTACTTTGCGGGCGGCTTCGAGCGCCCGCTGGTTGTCTCCGCCAGCGAAGAGCGCCACAACCAGGCCGTGGTGGCGCCAGAAGTCGATGACATCGTGCGTTCCGAGCCGGATTGCTTCGTTGGCCTCACGCACCGCTTCGTCGACCTGTCCGCGCAACGCAAAGAGCATCGAAATATCGCCGTGGCCAGTTGGGTAGCTTGGGTTGAGGCTGATCGCGTGGCGGCATTCGGCGATCGCCTCGTCGATGCGACCGCAACTTTCGAGAGCGAACGACAGAATACATCGGGCAATTTCATCGTCCGGTACCGCCCGTACTGCGGCTTCCGCAAGCTCGACCGCACGCTCGATCACCCCACGCCCCCGAGGCAGCGCACCAAACGCCACGCCCATGGATATCACGATCGAGAGCGTCCGCTTTGCACGGGCATTGTCGGGACCTATCGAGAAGGCCCTCTCGGCAAGCTCTATCCCGACCAAAAGTGAGTCCCGAGTCATCTCAAAATATTTCATGAGGGCTTCGTTCACCAGCCTGCGCACTTCAGGGATCCCTGGCGGGCTTTTGTCTCGAACCTTCCAGTTGGTCAGTTGAAGTTCGAGGATCACGGCAAGAACAACAGATTGTGCGATCCTGTCCTGGAATTCGAGCGCGTTCTCGGAGTGGCCGTCGAACTTCTGGGCCCAGACGTGGTGGCCGCCGGCGGCATCGACGAGCTGGACATTCACCCTCAACCCATTGCCGGATCTCTGGACGCTGCCGCTGAGCATATATCGCGCCCGGAGTATCCCTGGTGTCTTGGCTTCTTCGCCTGGGCCGCTCTTCTCGGACGGAAGCGCGGCGAGCACGACATAGTCGGCCACTCCGGAGAGGGCTGTCGTGATGTCCTGGACAAGTCCCTTGGCGAAAAAGTCGTCGCCTTGCTTTCCGGTCAGATTAACGAAGTCGGCAACGCTGATGGACGGACGCCCAAGGCGCTGGCTGGACGGAACACCATTTGTCGACTGCACATTTGAAGCGTCGTCGGCGGCAAGCAACAGAGATTGCCAAAGCGCCCGCGTTTCAGGGCCGGCTTCGACGCCGAACTCCTTCTTCAGCATGCTTCTGCAAGCTTCGTATGTCCTGATTGCCCTGTCGCGTTGGCCACATGCGAGCAGCAATTCCATCTTGAGCCGATAGGATTCTTCCCGTGTCGGTTCCATGGTCAGAATACGATCGGCCAGGATCAGCCCGGCATCGGGGTCGACGAGACGGGCCAGTTTTTCGAAGGACTCAAGCGCGCGGCCGAGCAGCCTGTCGCGTTCCGATGTGATCCAGTCATCGAACGCATTGCTTCCCAGATAAAGCCCGTCGAGGAAGGGCCCGGTGTAGTTCGCCAAGGCCTTCGCCAGCTCCTGGGCGGAACGGGCCGAGAGACCCGTTTCGAACTTCTCCACGTCGACTTGAACCAGCTCTGGCCTCAGGGCGATCAACTCACCGCTGGAATGGATGAGATCCACCCCCTCTCGCGCCAGATCCTGGCGCAGGACACTGAGGGCCTGCCGAAGGCTGTTGCGCGAATGTTCAGCGTCGCTGTCGCCCCATAGGAGGTCAGCCAGCCTCTCCCGCGTCGCCGCCATGCCCGGACACCGGGCCAGATAGGCGATGATTGCCGGCCCTCGTTTCCCGGTCAGCCGAAGCGGGCCGGCCGTTTCATTTTCAATCCGGAAACCGCCGAAGAGTGAGATTCTATTTGCAGCGCCGCTGTCCTCACTTTGCATTTGCTATCCCAGCCTGACGAAATCCTAACTCAAAACTAACGCTTCGCAACAGTCGGCCTTCGCGCTCAAGCGCTGCCGTAACGGCAGGCTGTTTAGGCTTTGCTAAATTAAGGCGACCAAGTCAACGAAAGGCTTGGTTCGAGGGGGGCGCGTGTCCAGGACAAGAGCCAATTTGCTGCTGCTGTTTGCAGCCGCTTTGTGGGGCTTCGGCAATGTCTCGCAAAAGATGGTGCTTGTGCATCTCGACGCGCTGAGTGCTGTGGGTCTGCGATGCCTGATCGGCGGGCTGCTTGTGCTGCCCTTTGTCTTCATGGAGAAGCGGCTTCCGCTCGGGCCGGACTATTTTTCCAGCTTGGCCAAGGTGGGCGCGCTGTTTGCCATCTCCATCACGCTCCAGCAGCTTTGCTATCTCGGGGCCTCCGTCACCAATGCGAGCTTCCTGGTAAGCACGGCAACGGTAATGACACCGCTGGCCGCCTGGTTTCTCGTAGGCGAACGTCCGACAGCGAGTCTTACAATCGCCGCCGGATTGACCCTTGTTGGAGCCCTGCTGTTGTCGGATGGGATAGCCGGGTTCAGCAGTGGCGATCTTACCGCTGGCCTCTCGGCTGCCTGCTATGCGCTCTGGGCAGTCGAGCTGGGCCGGCACATGCAGGTGCATGCGCGGCCGTTCACCGCTGCCGCGACACAGTTCTTCGGCGCCGCAGCCTTCGCCCTGCCGCTCGGTGCAATGCAAGGCAATCTGTCGCTGGCCGCCGCATCCGCAGCCGGCCCGGAACTGGCCATCCTCGGCGTGTTCTCCACTGCGATTGCCTTCGGCATACAGACGGTTGCCCTCCGCTTTACGCCGGCCAGCCACGCCGCCGTGATCGTCAGCGCAGAAAGCGTTTTCGGGGCGCTGGGCGCGGCAATCTTTCTCGGCGAGCGGAGCTCGTCCGCGAGCGTCTTGGGTGCCGGCATCATCCTGGGTGCGATCCTGTCCGTTGCAATGTCGAACCGAGCGCTGCAGGCACGCACGTCCTTGCGAACCGCTTCGGTTCAATCCTTCGACGCGGCCCCTGCCTTTGCAACTGCGTCCGCAAATCGGGCGGGCGATCGTCATCCCAACAATTCAGGTCCAGTGGAGGAATGTGATGGCCCTTGCCGGTGATGCGAAACGTATTCCAGACCCGGCCGGACTTGTCGCGGGGGCGCAGTGATGGATGCGCGGACAATCCTTCTTCCGGTCGCACATTTGGTATCGGCGCTTCGCGCCCGCATGAAGGGACCGGGTGGCTACTACAACAGCGGCAATGCGCTCGGCCTCATTGTCGGTCTGGCGATCCAGATTGCCACCGCGCCGGTCGGCTTGCATGAGGGAAGCAGCGTCACCATGGCGGTGATCGAATATTTCGCTGGCAGCCATGGCACTGTTGCGCTGACCTTGACCACCCTGGTCTTCTTCTGGGGCGGCGAGGCCTATCACCGGGCCTGGGCAAGGCCGGATGCTCCCGATCCCGCCCTCAACCGTCTAGGCGACTTCCTGTCGGGCCTGGGTGCGATCGGGCTCGGCATTGCCCTGTTGCTGCTCGGCGATCCATTGCTTGCGGCGACCTCCGGCCTGCTGCATGCGCTGGGCAAATTCGGCAGCACCTTCCACAGGCCCGGCACGCCAATTCCGATCTGGCCGGCCGCTTGGCCCGATCCGTTCCGCAGTGCGGTGCTCGCCAGCCGGTTGCCGGCAATGCTGGCGACGACAGTGGCCCTCGCCCGCGCTTTGCCTGAGGTCTGGTGGAGCGGCTCCTTCGCGGCCCTCGCCATGCCACTGACCTTGCTCGGCTGTTATCTCTTGTGGACCAAGGCCGATCTGCTGCTCTTCGGCGTGGGCACCAAGGCCACCCGCCAGATTTCCACATGTTGAACCCGCTTTTTGAAACGACCGGATGTCGAGATGGAGAATGACATGTTTGGCAGTGTGTATCATCAGGACGCCGGCCCCCCATCCTTTCGCAAACTGGTGCGGGCGACAGGCTGGGGCAGTCTCCTGACGCCGGCCGGTTCAATCTCGAGAGTGACAGGAATACTTGCAGCTTCGCTGTTTTGGGGGGCCTCGGCCCATGCCGCGAACGTTGACGTCGCCATCGTGTTCGCGGTCGACTTTTCGTCATCCATCGATCCGAAGATCGCCGATATGCAACGCGAGGGACATGCCGCGGCACTCACCTCGCCAGAGATCATCGCCGCCATCAGCCGGCATTATATTGGTTGCATCGGCGTTGCCTATTTTGAGTGGTCGAGCCCCGGACACGCGCGCGTCGTGCTGCCGTGGACAAGCATCTGCGGACTGGAAGATGCCGAAGCGGCGGCTGCGGTGATCAGCAGGAAAGGCGATACCGGCTTCATCCGCAGAGGGCGTGGCGGAACATCCGTCTCCTCGGCTATCGACATCGGCAGTCTCCTGCTCGACCAGTTCCCGGGAAAGGCCGCAAAGAAAGTCATCGATATCTCCTCCAATGGCGAGAACAACGACGGGCTTCCCGTCCAGCCGAGCAGGTCGAACGCCATAGCCAAGGGATATACGATCAATGCCATCGCCATCCCGACGGAGGATGAGAATCCCGACCAACCTCTGGCATCCTATTTTGCCAAATCGGTCATTGGCGGTTCCCAGGCCTTCCTCATGACGCCGAAGGGG
>NZ_RZRA01001550.1:0-644 GCF_003998945.1 Mesorhizobium sp. M7A.F.Ca.CA.003.01.2.1
GCCCCCAGAAGGTGCTGTCGCCGATGAAGTCGAGCACATCCGATGTCGCGGTCGAGAGCTGCACATCGGCGGCATAGGTGGTGACCAGGATGTCGAACAGCGCCCGGCCGAAGATGAAGGTCACCAGCGTGGTGAGAAAGGCGCGCAGCCTGAGATAGCCGACAAGGTAGCCGTTGATGGCGCCGAAGATGAGGCCGGTGGCGAGCGATGCGGCCAGCGCCAGCCAGATCGACTGTTCGAGGATGAAGAAGACATAGACGGCGGAAAAGCACGACAGCGCGAAGATCGAGCCGACCGACAGATCGATGCCGCCACCCAGCATCACCACCGTCATGCCGGTGACGACCATCGAGAACTCGCCGAGCTGGCGGGTCGATTCCTGCAAAGCGGTCAGCTTGAAGAAGCCGGGAATGACCGAGCCGAAGGTCGCCAATGTCGCCACCAGCGCCAGGAACGGAATGGCGTTGTCGGTCCAGCGTTTGGTCAGTATCTCGCCGACGACATGGTCGGGCACGAGATTGTAGCGCCAGGACTGGAGGCGTTCGCGAAAGGACATCGGCTGCTGCTATTCCATGAGGGGACGAGGTGACCGGATCCTTCCGGTCACCTCGCTTGTACTTCAGTCGAAAAGGTGCGGCTTACTT
>NZ_RZRA01001551.1:0-643 GCF_003998945.1 Mesorhizobium sp. M7A.F.Ca.CA.003.01.2.1
CATCCTTGGAAGTCATGACAGTCACCGCGCTCATTGCTTGAGCGCCCCGAATGTCAACCCGCGCACCAGATGGCGTTGGATGGCGATGCCCATGATGACCGGCGGCACGGCCGCGATCAGGCCAAGCGCTGCCTTGGCGCCATAGAGCTGCCCGGTCATCGAGGAAGAAAGAGAGGCCATGTAGACCGGGATGGTCACCCATTCGCGCGTCGTCAGAAGCAGCGCGATCAGATAGTCCGACCAGTTGAGGATGAAGACGAAGAGCGCGGCACTGGCCAGCGGCGCGCGCATCATCGGCAGCGTGATGCGCGTGAAGACGCGCAGCCGCGAACAGCCTTCGACAAGCGCCGCCTCCTCGATCTCGCGCGGCATGTCGTCGAAGAAGGTCTTCATCAGCCAGAAGGCGAACGGCAAGGTGACGATGCCGTAGATCAGCGCCAACCCCCACCAGCTATCGGTGAAGTTGAGGAAAGCCCACATGATCATCACCGGGATCATGACCGCCATCGGCGGAAAGATCCTGAGTTGGATCAGCGCCAGCGGCAGGTTCTGGCCGGAGCCGAAACGCGACAGCCCATAAGCCGCGGCAGTGCCCGCCGACATGGCGATCACCGTGCCGAAAACCGCCGACAGCAGCGCTGCG
>NZ_RZRA01001552.1:0-642 GCF_003998945.1 Mesorhizobium sp. M7A.F.Ca.CA.003.01.2.1
ATCACCGCCAGCGCGAGCGCCTTCTTGGTCGGGAAATGGTGATGCAGCGCACCGCCGCTGACACCCGCCGCCGCCATCAGGTCGCCGATGCTGGAGGCGTGATAGCCGCGCGCCTGGAACGCGTCCTCGGCGACATCGAGCACTTTCTTGCGCATGCCTTCAGGGTCGTTGATGCGTTTTCCCGGGCGCGGTTTTGGTTGAGCGATCATCTCTGCTGACATTGCCGGACATTAGCATATTGACAAAACAGGACAACCGGTCTGTTTTACAAACAGGACAATCACCCTGTTTTGGAGAATGCCGGATGAACCTGCCCCAGAACGTCGCGCCGAAACCCTCGGCGCTCGCCTCGCCTGTCGTCGAGTTGCGGCAATACACGCTGAAGCCAGGCCAACGCGACACGCTCATCGACATCTTCGACAGCAGGCTGATCGAGGGCCAGGAGGCCGCCGGCATGACCATCATCGGCCAGTTCCGGGATCTCGATCGGCCTGACATGTTCGTCTGGATGCGCGGCTTCGACAGCATGGATGCGCGGAAAAATGCTCTTGCCGCTTTCTATGGCGGGCCGGTCTGGGCGGCGCACCGCGATGCGGCCAACGCGACGATGATCGATTCCGACGATGTGCTGCTGCTCAAGCC
>NZ_RZRA01001553.1:0-639 GCF_003998945.1 Mesorhizobium sp. M7A.F.Ca.CA.003.01.2.1
TCTCCGAGACGGTCGAGGCGCCGGAACGCGAGATCACCAGATGAGCGGCCGCCATGCGTGCCGCCATGTCGGTGAAGAAGGGCGAGACCTCGACGGCGACGCCAAGGGTGGCATAGACCGCCTTGACCCGCGCCACGTCATCGGCGCGCGCTTGTTGGGTAATGACCAGCCGTTTGCGCTGGGCGTCGGAAAGCAGCGCAATGGCTCCCGGCACGGCATCGGAAAAGAATTGGGCGCCCTGGCTGCCGCCAAAAACCAGCAGGCGGAACGGTTGATCCCCGGCAGATGCCGCATAGGCAGTCTTGGCCGCTTCCAGCACCGCAGGCCGGACCGGATTGCCTGTCGTCACCGTCTTGACCCCGGCTGCACTGCTGTCCTGCGGCAGGAAGCCGCCGGCGATCGCGTCGACACGGCCGGCCAGCGCCCGGTTGGCGCGCCCCATCACCGCGTTCTGCTCATGGATCAGGGTCGGTACCTTGCGCCGTGTCGCCGCGTAGAGCGGCGGCAAGGTTGGATAGCCGCCGAAGCCGACGACGGCATCCGGCTTGATCCTGGCGATGACGGCAGAAGCCTGGCGCACGCCGCGCCAGATTTTCCAGAAGGCACCAAGCAGGGCAAAAGGATTTTTCGAGCCCATCG
>NZ_RZRA01001554.1:0-637 GCF_003998945.1 Mesorhizobium sp. M7A.F.Ca.CA.003.01.2.1
CGGCTTCATGGCGCAGACCGGCGACGTCAAGTTCGGCAATATGAAAAAGGGTTTCAGCGCCGAGGCCGTCGGCACCGGCGGTTCCGACCTGCCCGACCTGCCGGCCGAATTCTCGCAGACCGAACATTACAAGCGCGGCGTGGTCGGCATGGCCCGCTCGCAGGACCCCAATTCGGCCAATTCGCAGTTCTTCATCATGTTCGCTCCGGCACCGCCGCTCGACGGCCAGTACACCATCGTCGGCAATGTCGTCAGCGGCATGGAACTGGTGGATCACATCAAGAAGGGCGACCAGGCGGATAACGGCACGGTCTCCGACCCCGACCGGATGATCAAGGTGCGCATCGCCGCAGACAAGTAAAATTGTCAAATAACTCTGTTTTCTCAAAAGGATATCTGACATGGCCGAAATCAAGGACCGCGAGAACGCGCTCATCATGGAAACGACCAAGGGCACGGTCGTCATCGAACTTTTCCCCGACCTGGCGCCGGGCCACGTCTCCCGCATCAAGGAACTGGCTAGGGAAGGCGCCTATGACGGCGTGGTCTTCCACCGCGTCATCGAAGGCTTCATGGCCCAGACCGGCGACGTCAAGTTCGGCAATTCGAGCAAGCCTTCCTTCGCGCCGTCCCGCGC
>NZ_RZRA01001555.1:0-628 GCF_003998945.1 Mesorhizobium sp. M7A.F.Ca.CA.003.01.2.1
GACTATGAACTCTACGCCCGCGCGGTCGCATGCGGGGCGCGGTTCAAGGTCATTCGCTCCTGCGGCTACGGCGCCATCGTCCGCGCCGATTCCCTGAGCGGCCGCCACAAGACCCAGGACTTGAAGCGTTTGGCCGATGCGGATCTGGCGCTGCTGGCGATCGACAGCCTGCCGGAAGGCTCGAAGGCGGTGCTGCGGCGGCATGAACGGCACGTGCGCGACAAATATCGGCTGCGTAATTTCCTTGACGTCAAGGCCGAGCGGGGGCTGGGCTCGGCTGCGGCTTACGCCTTCGCCAGCCTGTCCAACCTCGTCCCCATCGTCCAGGGCGTGGCTTCCGACAAGCTCGAGGCGCTGTTTCGTCGTGTCGGCCTTGTGTCCAGCCAAAAGCCTGTGCCGCCGCTGCGCTTTCTGATGGCCGGAACCAGCACGGGCAAGGAACGCTGAGAGCGGTCCCGATGCAGCGATTTGTCCACTCGCGGCATGTCATCACGCAAACCATTTCGGTCGGATTTATGAGTTTACGAATTGGGTGGTTGCCTCGCGGCTCCGACGATGGCAGTCTATGTTGCGGTGCAGCATAGTGGACGACCAGCCGAACTTGGCCCCCGATCGGATTGGTCTGATG
>NZ_RZRA01001556.1:0-627 GCF_003998945.1 Mesorhizobium sp. M7A.F.Ca.CA.003.01.2.1
GATGTGCACCGATCACCCCGAAGTGCAGGCGCTGGTCAGCCGCATCGAGGACCGCCGGGTCATCACCTATGGCGAGAATGCGCAGGCCGACGTGCGCTTTACCAATCACCGCATGTCAGGTGCCATTTCGGAATTCGACGTGGTGATCCGCGACCGCAAGACCGGCGGCCAGACTGTCATAGCAGGCCTGCGCCTGCCGATGCCCGGCCGTCACAACGTCTCCAACGCGACGGCAGCAATCGCGGTCGCGCACGAACTCGGCCTGTCGGCCGAGGCGATCAAGAAGGGCCTGTCGTCCTTCGCCGGCGTCAAGCGCCGCTTCACCCATACCGGTTCGTGGGACGGCGTCGAAATATTCGACGATTACGGCCACCATCCGGTCGAGATCTCGGCGGTGCTGAAGGCGGCGCGCAGCGCCACCCAGGGTCGTGTCATCGCCATTGCCCAGCCGCATCGCTTCACCCGGCTGCATGATCTGTTCAACGAGTTTTCCACCTGCTTCAACGACGCCGACACAGTAATGGTGGCGCCGGTCTACGCCGCCGGCGAAGAGCCGATCGACGGCGTCAGCTCGGACGCGCTGGTGTCGCGCATCCGCGCCGGCGGTCATCGCGACGCGCGCTACAT
>NZ_RZRA01001557.1:0-625 GCF_003998945.1 Mesorhizobium sp. M7A.F.Ca.CA.003.01.2.1
GGCTCGGTCAAGCCGGTCTACTGCACCAACCCGATGTCGTTTGCCGCGCCTGCCGCCGACGGGGCGCCGCTGGTCATCGACCAGTCGTCGAGCGCCACCGCTTTCGTCAACATCCGCAAAGCGGCCGAGGACGGCAAGACAATCCCGGAAGGCTGGGCACTGGACGCCAGCGGCAATCCGACCACCGATCCCGCCGCCGCCATGAAGGGTGCAATGCTCGCCTTCGGCGGTCAGCGCGGCGCCAACATCGCGCTGATGGTCGAGGTGCTGGCGGCGGGCCTGTCGGGCGCCAACTGGTCGCTCGACGCGCCATGGTTCAGCGGCGGGCCGGACAGCCCCGGCACGGGACTGTTCGTGCTTGCTATCGAACCCAAGCTGCTCGATCCAGATTTCGAGCAACGAATGAAGGACCAGCTTGACCGGCTGCGGCGGCGCTTCGGCGTGCATGTGCCCGGTCGTGCCCGCGCAGAGGCCGCCGAGAAGGCGCAAGCGCGCGGCATTACCGCATCGAAGGCCGTGGTGCAGCGCATTTCCGAATTCGCTGCACGCTATTCTTCCTGAATATTATTAAATATCAATTAGTTATCTGGAATTCGTCCGCCGCAGGCGCGGCGCAGTGCGATTT
>NZ_RZRA01001558.1:0-620 GCF_003998945.1 Mesorhizobium sp. M7A.F.Ca.CA.003.01.2.1
GTGAGACGCTGGAGGCAGCGGCAGAGCGCGAACTTCAGGAAGAAACCGGTTTGCGTGCCACAAATTATCGCCCGCTGCGGGAAATCCGCATCGACGGCCGGGATGACAGCCACCCGGTCGATTATCTCCTCACAGTCTTCGGCGCCGCCTATGCCGGCGGCGAGGCCGTGGCCAGCGACGATGCGGAGACGGCGGCCTTCTATACGCTCAGCGAGATGGCGGCGCTGCCGCTGGCAGGCTCGGTATTCGCGGTCGCCGAAGACTTGTTGGCCCCCGGCGGAAACGCCGGACTGCTGTCCTGAAATCAACTTGCGGGCCACAAATTGTTTCGCCACAAAGACTTATGCTGTTTAGCAGAGCCACGCAGCTGGTAGAGAAGGCTTATGAATCGTCCATCCATGCTCCTCGCCGTGTGTCTTGCGGTCGGCGCGACCGTTTCGATACGGCCCGCGCTCAGCGCCGAGTCGCCGTTCGAGCCCGGGTTGATGCGGCTGGCGGAGGTTCTGGGCTCGCTGCATTTCCTGCGCAATCTGTGCGGCGAAAAGGGCGACCAGTGGCGTGTCGAGATGACAAAACTGCTAGATTCGGAAAATCCGGACGCCGAGCGGCGCGCCCGCTTC
>NZ_RZRA01001559.1:0-620 GCF_003998945.1 Mesorhizobium sp. M7A.F.Ca.CA.003.01.2.1
TTGCAATCCGCTCTTGCCGGAGCCGTCTTCGTCCGGGCCGAGCGCTGTGGCCACAACCCGCATTGGGAAGACCCGGCCCTTGTCGCCAAGACCATCGTCGAGGCATTTGAAGTCTGATGCATGTCGCCCAAAAGTGGCCCCGGTTTTGGGAGAACGAAATGCACAAAAAAGGATCTATTCCTAAGCGCGTCGACGCGCTTTAGGAATAGATCCCGACCAGTGATTGCGATGTCGGCGACAGCCGCAAGGTCTCCGTGGGTTTGGTCAAGCCGGGTTGCGCGGCCCGCCAAAAATCCTGCCATGCCGGCGAGGCGGCAAGCGCGGCCTTGTGGCGGGCATGCGCTTCTGTGCTGGCAAAACCCATGACGCTGATGAAGACGTTTTCGTCAGCCCGTACCGGCAGGCGCGGAAAATTGTTTTCGGCAGGCTCGGTCACGAACGCGGCGAGCAGGCGTGCGTCGGCCGTCATCAGGCACGCCGTCTCAATCTCGAAGCGGGTGGTGAAATCTGCCTCCGTGCCGGGCTGCAAATGATGAATCTCGATGACAACGATGCCGGTCAGCGGCCTGTTTCGAATGGGCTTTTCGTCGCCGGCCAGGCTTGGCCGCTGCGCCCCCGCA
>NZ_RZRA01000155.1:0-7558 GCF_003998945.1 Mesorhizobium sp. M7A.F.Ca.CA.003.01.2.1
GTATATCGCCACCGACCGTGCCGCCGGTGACCGTGACGCTGTCATTGCCGCCGCTGACGCTGATGTTGCCGCCGATGGTGCCGCCCGACAGGATGATCGTGTCCTTGTCGAAGCCAGTGACGAGGTTGCGGTCGATGGTGCCGCCTGACATGTTGAAATAGTTCTGATCGAGCTTCATGTTGACCCGGCCGATGCGGCCACCGGTCATCACGGCGTGGTCGCCATCGTCGAAGAAATCGACGATGCGTCCGCCGGTCATGGTGAAGGTGTCGAGGCCGTCGCCCTGGTTGAGCGAGCCGATCTGGCCGCCGCTCATGTTGAAGTCGTCGATGCCGGCGCCCTGCTGGACATTGCCGGTGACGGTGCCCGCGCCAATTTTGAAGAAATCCGTGCCGCCACCCTGATCGACGGTGCCGGTTATGGTGCCTGACTGCATGTCGATGCCGGTCCGTGCCGACGCCAAAGGTCACATTGCCTGATATCTGCCCGGTGCCGCCGGCGGGAAAATTCAGCGTGTTGTCGCCGTCGAGATCGGTGAGGCTGCCGGCTGAGTCGCCGCTGTCACAGGTGTAGACGGTGTTTCCGGCGGATGGAGCCAGCACGCATGCGGCAAACGCGGCGGAGTTGGGCAGCAACGCAAAAGCTGTAGTTGAGAGGATGCTAATAAGCCACGGATGTAACGGATGCGGCTTTCGCCGTTGCGAAGCAATTGTCACCTGCGCATCCGCCGAACGACTGTTCGGAAGCGAGTTCTTCACATGCCGCATCGCGTCCCCTCTCGATTCGCGATTTCCAGCCCCCGCCAGCCGCCGCAATGAAGACACAATTCATTCAATTTTACAAAGCCTAATCTGCCCCGCATGGTTGCTAAACTGCAAAGACTACTGAAAGGTCTGGCGTAGCGCACGGTTGGCGTGTCCGTGGCCTATGCTTTAGGATCGCTTTGGGCCGAAGGATCAAGGGCCTGTCACGGGTCGATAAAGGACATCGCATGGCAATCAGGGACGCATTCGGCCTGGCACTTTCGGGCGCGACGGAGGCGGGATTCACGCCTTACAGCCAGGCAGTGCGTGAACTGCAGTGCTTCATCGGCGATCCCGTAGCTTCCGTCGACCGCGCCATCGCGGAAGATCCCGGCTTCGTCATGGCCCATGTCTTCAAGGGATATCTGTTCGGCCTCGCCACCGAGCGGGAGGCGACGGCCGTGGCCAAGGCTTGCCACGAGGCCGCACTGCCGCTTGCCGCGACCACGCGCGAGCGGGCGCATGTCTCGGCCCTTGGCCATCTCGCCAGCGGGCGCTGGCATGAGGCCAGCCGCGTTCTCGAGGACATCACCATCGAGACCCCGCGCGACGGGCTGGCGCTGCAGGTCGGCCACCAGATCGATTTCTTCACCGGCAATGCCCGCATGCTGCGCGACCGCATCGCTCGTGCCCTGCCTTCGTGGCAAAGCGGCATGCCCGGCTACCACGCCATGCTCGGCATGCAGGCTTTCGGGCTGGAGGAAATGGGTGACTATGTCAGGGCCGAGCAGCTTGGCCGCGAGGCAGTCGACATCGAGCCGCGCGACGGCTGGGCGCAGCACGCCGTCGCCCATGTCATGGAGATGCAAAGCCGGCAAAGGGATGGCATTGCCTGGATGCGCGCCAATCCGGAAGCGTGGACACGGGAGAGCTTCCTGCAGGTCCACAATTGGTGGCACCTGGCGCTGTTCCACTATGATCTCGGCGAGACCGACGCGGTGCTGGCCCTCTATGACGGCCCTATCTACAGCGTGCAATCGACGATGGCGCTCAACATGGTCGATGCCTCGGCAATCCTGTGGCGGCTCCACCTCGGCGGCGTCGATGTCGGCGACCGCTGGGCGGCACTCGCCGCCAACTGGGGCAAGGCGGGAGCGGGTCTTTATGCCTTCAACGACGCCCACGCGATGATGGCCTTCGTGGGTGCCGGGTTAGATGCGCCGGCCCTCGCCTTGCTCGAGGCTCAGCGCGAGGCCATGCGTGGCAGCGACGACAATGCGGCTTTCACGCGGGATGTCGGCCATCCGCTGACGCTCGCCATCAAGGCATTCGGTGAGGGCAGCTACGCCGAGACCGCGCGCCTGATCCGGCCGATCCGCGCGATCGCACATCGTTTCGGTGGCAGCCACGCCCAGCGCGACGTCATCGACCTGACGCTGATCGAGGCGGCCTTGCGCGCCGGTGAGGGTGCGCTGGCCAAGGCGCTCACGGCGGAGCGTTCGATGGCGCGGCCCGACAGTCCGCTGTCAGCGCTGTTTGTGCGACGCGCCGCCGATTTGTCGGAGAATTGACCCGAAGCGGATCTTGTTTTAAAAACTGGCCAAGCCAGATTTTTTCGAGACCCGAAAAAATTAACTGGCGTGGGAGGAAGACATGTATCTGGGCCTCGATCTCGGGACGTCGGGCGTCAAGGCGCTGCTGATCGATGCCGGGCAAACCGTCATCGGTTCCGGCCATGGTTCGCTTGATGTTTCACGGCCGCACCCCGGCTGGTCGGAACAGAATCCCGAGCACTGGATCCGGGCCTGCGAAGACGCAATCGCCGAGCTCAAATCCTCCCATCCGCATGAACTCGCGGCAGTCAAGGGCATTGGCCTGTCCGGCCAGATGCATGGCGCCACGCTGCTTGACGCCGCCGACAAGGTGCTGCGCCCCTGCATCCTGTGGAACGACACGCGCAGCCATGCCGAGGCCGCCGTCCTCGATGCCGATCCGCGTTTCCGCGCCCTGACCGGCAACATCGTCTTTCCCGGTTTCACCGCGCCGAAACTGGCCTGGGTGAAGAAAAACGAGCCCGCTGTCTTCGCCAAGGTCGCAAAAGTGCTGCTGCCCAAGGATTTCCTGCGGCTCTGGCTTTCGGGCGAGCACATTTCGGAAATGTCGGATTCTGCCGGCACGTCCTGGCTCGATGTCGGCAAGCGGCGCTGGAGTGCGGATTTGCTCGCGGCGACATCGCTCGATGAAAAGCAGATGCCGTCGCTGGTCGAGGGTACGCAGAAGGCAGGCGCATTGCGCAGCGAATTGGCATCGAAGTGGGGCGTCCAGGCCGGCATTCCGATCGCCGGTGGCGCCGGCGACAACGCGGCCTCGGCCTGCGGCATGGGCACGGTTGGCGCCGGCCACGCTTTTGTTTCGCTCGGCACGTCGGGTGTGCTGTTTGCCGCCAACGCTTCCTACCTGCCCAACCCGGCTAGCGCGGTTCACACCTTCTGCCACGCGCTTCCGAACACCTGGCACCAGATGGGGGTCATCCTGTCGGCAACCGATTCGCTCAACTGGCTGTCGGAAATCACCGGGAAGAGCGCCGGCGAGTTGACCACTGAGCTCGGCGACACATTGAAGGCGCCGAGCGGCGTGTCCTTCCTGCCATACCTCTCGGGTGAGCGCACGCCCTACAATGATTCCGCCATTCGCGGCGCGTTCACCGGACTGGCGCATCAATCGAGCCGTGCCGTGCTGACCCAGGCCGTGCTGGAGGGTGTAGCCTTTGCCTTTCGCGACAGCCTCGAAGCGCTGGCCACGGCCGGCACAGCCTTGACGCGGGTGACGGCGATCGGCGGCGGTTCGCGCTCACGCTACTGGTTGAAGGCGATTGCCACCGCGCTTCAACTGCCTGTCGACATTCCTGCCGACGGCGACTTCGGCGCCGCCTTTGGTGCCGCGCGGCTCGGCCTGATCGCGGCGACGGGTGCCGATCCGCTCGAAATCTGTACGGCCCCGAGGACGGACGCAACTATCGAACCGGATGCGGCGCTCGGCGGCGCCTATGCCGATGCCTATCAGCGCTACCGGGCGCTTTATCCGGCAATCAGGGTCGCCACGGCGTGAGCGATCTTTCGCCCACGCCGCGGCTGTCCGGCTCACTGCGCCGGCACCTTGTCGAGAAAACCGGTGACGCTCTTGAGGCGGCCGTTCTCGATGATTCCGATGTCGGTACCTTCGATCACCGAAGGCGTCCCCTCAGGTCCGAGATTCCACGAGAAGCGGATCTTGTCGGCAAAACCGTCCGGCGTACCCTTCAGCGAGAACCGGAAACCGGCAAAGCGCTGCTGCACGCCGTCGATCAGAGCCGCGACGCCTTCATGGCCATCACCCTGCATGAGCGGATCGCGGTAGCTGACGTCTTCCGTGAAGGTCGCCTTGAGCAATTCGGCCCGGCGGCCGGCATCGCTTTCGTTCCAGGCGGTGATGTAGTTTTCAGCGATCTTGGTGAGGTCGGTCATGGTCTGTCTCCTTCGTTTGGTGGCTTTGACATGACCCTTTTCAACCAGCGCCGGCGTGAAACCAATTACGCCTGAGGTAATGGCGTCAGAACTTTGTGAGAGGACAGAAATCATGAGCAGTGGATTTTTCGGCGACATCCAGAAGATCAAATATGAAGGGCCGGATTCGACCAATCCGCTGGCCTATAGGTTCTACAATCCCGATGAGGTCGTCGCCGGCAAGCGGCTGGAAGATCATCTGCGCTTCGCCGTTGCCTACTGGCACTCCTTTGCCTGGCCGGGTGGCGATCCGTTCGGCGGCCAGACTTTCGACCGGCCGTGGTTTCCCAAGGCCGGCGGCGTCGACACGATGGAGCTGGCAAAACTGAAAGCAGACGTCGCCTTCGAGATGTTCTCGTTGCTCGGCGCGCCCTACTTCTGCTTCCACGACGCCGATGTACGGCCGGAAGGCAAGGATTTTTCCGAGAGTGCGGCGCGCCTCGATGAGATCGCCGACTACTTCGCGGGCAAGATGAAGCAGACCGGCGTCAAGCTGCTTTGGGGCACCGCCAATCTGTTCTCCAACCGCCGCTTCATGTCGGGCGCGGCCACCAATCCCGATCCGGATGTCTTTGCCTATGCGGCGGCGACGGTAAAAAGCTGTATCGACGTCACCAAGCGGTTGAAGGGCGAAAACTACGTGCTGTGGGGCGGGCGCGAAGGCTATGAGACCCTGCTCAACACCGACCTTGCGCGCGAGCAGGAACAGGCCGGCCGGTTCCTCAGCATGGTCGTCGACTACAAGCACAAGATCGGCTTCAAGGGCACGATCCTGATCGAGCCGAAGCCGCAGGAGCCAACCAAGCATCAGTACGATTACGATGTCGCCACGGTCTACGGCTTCCTCAAGCGCTTCGGGCTGGAGAAGGAGGTCAAGGTCAATATCGAGCAGGGCCACGCCATCCTGGCCGGCCATTCCTTCGAGCACGAACTGGCTCTGGCCAATGCGCTCGGCATTTTCGGTTCGATCGATATGAACCGCAACGACTACCAGTCGGGCTGGGACACCGACCAGTTCCCCAACAACGTGCCGGAAATGGCACTGGCCTACTACCAAGTCCTGCAGGCTGGCGGCTTCAAGACCGGCGGCACCAATTTCGACGCCAAGCTGCGCCGCCAGTCGCTCGATCCGCAGGACCTGCTGATCGGCCATATCGGCGGCATGGACTCTTGCGCTCGCGGCCTGAAAGCCGCGGCGCGCATGGTCGAGGACAAGGCACTGTCGGCGCCGCTGGCCGAACGCTATGCCGGCTGGAACACGGCCGAGGGCAAGGCGATGCTTGCCGGCAAGCGCACGCTTGAGGATATCGCCGAGCGTGTCGTCAAGAAGAAGATCGAGCCGCAGCCGAGGTCCGGCCGCCAGGAACTGCTGGAAAACATCGTCAACCGCTACGTGTAGGGCGAGCGCCGCTTCATCTTTGGACCGACATCCGGCGCCACTGGCTGAAAGCCGCCGCCATCGCCATCTGCTAGTCAGCCCACTTCGCGACAAGCTGCCGAGGATCGCACAGATCTTCGGCAGCCTGCGTGGGACCAGGACGCTACACGTGTCACCGAAAGAGGGCCCGTGCGGCGGCATGTCGTCGTCCCAAACCGCTGTGCACTTTGGGCGACATGCATTGGCAGGAGACGGAAATGGCAGAGGATCGAATCATCGTGCGCCCTGCGCAGGCGAGCGATATTCCGGCGCTGAAGCAGGTGCTGCAGGAAACCTTCGAAGGCACCTGGCTGCCGAACATCACCGAAGCAGCCGCGCAACGCTATGTCGAGACGGATATTGGCGGGCGCTATGTCGACCAGAGCTGGCCTGAATTCGCCATTGCCGAGATCGATGGCGAGGTCGCCGGCTTGATCCATTGGCGCGCGGATTTCATCGAGGCCCTGCACGTGATGGCATCCCGTCAAGGCCAAGGTGTCGGCCGCAAGCTGCTTTCCCATGCCGAACAGGCGGTCAGTGCGGCCGGATTGGCGCAGGCGCGGCTGGAGACCGACACGTTCAACCTGCCCGCACAAGCACTCTACAAAGCGGTCGGCTATATCGAGAAAAGCCGCTATCCCGATGACGAATGGGACAGTGGCTTCACCACGGTGCTGTTCGAAAAGCGGCTTTGAGCAATTCCAGGAAAAGTGGGTACCGGTTTCCCCGGGAAAAGCGTACAGCGCTTTGCCTTGGGAATTGCGCAATCCAACAATAGATTTCTCGTTGACCTGACCTGCCTGGGCGCAGGAACAGCTTTGCGCATGGCCCGGTCCAGCGACATGGTTTTGCCCTTCGACGCCCTTCAATGACCTCGCTCTTGCCTTCAAACTGCCGTCACGAATCTCGTATAAGAGTGGCTCGTGGCGGGAGAGGAAGAAGGAGGCGAACCGATATGCAGAACGAACGTGAAATCGACGCCCTGCTCTCACCTGGCGAGGCTGGATCGATCATCGACCGGCTGATGGCAATGCCGCATCCGAAGGACGGCACGCGCCGCTCGAACGAATGGGATCGCGCTGTGGCCAGCCGTTTCGAGACCCATCTTGCCAAGCAAATGCGCTCGCAGATCGACGGCGGCAGCGACCGTCAGAACGCTGCCTGATTCTATCATAGTCAGCCCCGGCGCAGCCTGACCGGCGCTTCGCCGAAAGCCCTTGAAAACGCTCTTGAAAACGCCGCGGCGGATGAGAATCCGGTCCGCCCGGCAATATCGGCCATGGCGATCCTTGTATCGACCACCAGCCGGCGCGCGGCGCCCAGGCGCAGCCTGAGATAATAGGCGCCCGGTGTCTCGCCGATCGATTTGCGAAAGATGCTCTCCAGCGTCCGTGCCGTCACGCCGGCGCGCTTGGCCACCGCTTCAATGGTCAGCGGCTGGTCGACATGCGCTTCCATCAGCCGGATCGCTTGCGCCAGCCGCGGATCATAGCCATCGAGCCGGCCGAGCGAGACCAGCGGCTGTGCGTCGGTGGCGGCGCGCGCCTGGTCGTAGATGAAGACGCTGGCGACATCGAGCGCGACGGCCATGCCGAGCCTCGTGCGGATGAGATGCAGCATCAGGTCGAAGGTCGGCGACGCGCCGCCCGAGGTGAACACCGGCCCGTCGATAACATAGCGGTCAGGGCGGACATCGACGCCGGGGAATGCCGAGGAAAAATCCTCCATGTCCTCCCAGTGGGTGGTGGCGCTGCGTCCTTCCAGCAGGCCGGCGCGCGCCACCAGCCAGGTGCCGGCTTCGACACCGCCGCAAGCGCGTGCTGTCCGTGCGGCCCGGCGCAGGCCGGACAACAGAG
>NZ_RZRA01001560.1:0-618 GCF_003998945.1 Mesorhizobium sp. M7A.F.Ca.CA.003.01.2.1
CAAGAAGAACAGCGCGTAGAACTGGCCATTGTACCAGACCACGGCCTGACCGGCTGTGAGGCCGAGCAGCGCCAGCAGTGCAATCTTGGCGTTCTTCCATTGGCCGAAGGCTTCCGTCAGCGGCGCCTTGGAGCCCTTTCCCTCATCCTTCATGCGCTGGAAGGTCGGGGATTCGGAAAGCGAAAGCCGAATCCAGATCGAGATGCCGAGCAGCAGAAAAGACACGATGAACGGAATACGCCAGCCCCAGGCAGCATAGTTTTCCTTGCTCAATGAAGCCTGTACGATCAGGATCACAACCAGCGACAGGAACAGGCCGAGCGTCGCGGTGGTCTGGATCCACGAGGTGTAGTAGCCGCGCCGGTTGTCCGGCGCATGTTCGGCGACGTAAGTGGCCGCGCCGCCATATTCGCCACCCAGAGCCAGGCCCTGCAGCATGCGCAGGATGATCAGGATCACGGGAGCGGCGATGCCCAAAGTGGCATAGCCGGGCAGCAAGCCGACCAGGAAGGTCGATAGGCCCATGATCGTCATGGTGACAAGAAAAGTATATTTACGGCCGACAAGGTCACCGATGCGGCCGAACAGCAGTGCGCCGAACGGGCGCACAAGGAAGCC
>NZ_RZRA01001561.1:0-618 GCF_003998945.1 Mesorhizobium sp. M7A.F.Ca.CA.003.01.2.1
TTCCAACTAAGCTCGCCCTGCCCTGCCCGAGGAGACGCCAAACCCTTCGATCAGCGCTTCCGTGGCTTGCACATCCTGGAATTGCGCCTGAATTTCGATCAGGTGCCGGTAGTTTTCGTCTGTGGGATCGGTGGCGAGCGCCGCTTCCGCCTGTTTCAGTTCCTTATGTAAGGTGCGCGCGCTGCGCTGCAAGTGCAGCGCCTGGCTGAAAGCATCGCGGGCATCTTCAAGGGCGGCGGTCTCCAGCGCCGGCCATTGCCGCATCCGCCGGATCAACCCGACGGCCCGCTCCCAGATCTCGGCGCAGCCGGCGCGTTCGATCGTCGCAATCACCGCCTGCCGGTCATTGGCCATGTCATGCGCCATTGCATCGAGGATTGCCGCATGCAGCCGCCTCAGATCGGAGTTGGCGAGATCGAGAAACTCGATATGGGCGAAATTCTCGTCGATCAGTGCCGGATGGTTGACCAATGCGACGATGATCGTCGCCTCGCGCACCGACATCCCCTCGCCGCCGCGTTTGACCAAAGCCGACTGGCCGAGACTTTCGGTGATCGCAATGCGGCCGCCACCGCTCTTGGCGAACTGCCCGCCGGGAGCGGCTGCCTTGCCCTGGCC
>NZ_RZRA01001562.1:0-617 GCF_003998945.1 Mesorhizobium sp. M7A.F.Ca.CA.003.01.2.1
ACGACCATGGCGCCCGCCCAGCCGACAACGATCGGCAGGCCAAGGCCACCCAGCCGCGCGGCGTCGTCGGGAGTGGTCAGCAATGCCGAGGTGTAGGCGCCGATGGCGACGAAGCCGGCAAGGCCGACATTGAACAGGCCGGTCAGGCCCCACTGCAAATTGAGCCCCAGCGTGACCAGCGAAAAGATCAGCGCGGTGGTCAGGAAGAAGGCGCCGTAGCCGATCAGATCCATCAGCGTTCCCTCACACCAAACAGGCCGATCGGCCGCACGAACAGCACCGCCATCAGGATGATGAAGGAGACGGCGGCGCGCCATTCGGCGCCGATCAGCTGCACGGCACCGGCCTCGGCGAGCCCGATGATCAGGCCGCCGAGCACGGCGCCGGGGATGCTGCCGATGCCGCCGAGAATGGCGGCGGCAAACATCGGCAATAGCATGTCGAAGCCCATGAACGGGCGGATCTGCACCAGGATGCCGATCATCACGCCGGCCACGCAGGCCAGCGCCCCGCCGATGACCCAGGTGACGCGCACCACGCTGGCGACGTCGATGCCGACGATGCGGGCCAGTGCCGAGTTCTGGCTCAGGGCCTGCATCGAGCGGCCGGTCTGCGTG
>NZ_RZRA01001563.1:0-615 GCF_003998945.1 Mesorhizobium sp. M7A.F.Ca.CA.003.01.2.1
TTCGTAGAGTGTCGGGATATCCTGGCCCATTCTCGATCCTCCGCCTGCCTGAAGCCGCCAGCAGCGACGATAGCGGAAAAATCGAAAGCGGCTCAACCTGCCTCGATGGCCAGTTTCGGGCTCCGTCGCCCACTACAATTTGGCCGGCGCGTCAGCCTCGGCATTGGCGGAAGGCCGGATCCGGCAATTCTCGGGTCTTGGCACCGCCTCGCAAATGGTGGCGCCGGTCAGCGCGTCGACCGATTGCAGGCTCGTCGTCAGGCCAACCTTCAGCATCATGTCGGGTTCCAGCCGGCGCTCGACCGAGCGCCGCTCGATCGCCGCGAACAGGGCGGAACTGATCGCCATCTCCTCCAGGTAGGCCTTGACCATCAGCTTTTGCCCCATCGGGTAGAGGCTAAGTCGCGCCTGGGGACCGACAAGCCGCCTGATGCCGCCGGCAAGCATGAGCGCGCAGGCCGAATCGCACTCCACGCCCGCATCGATGCTCAGCCCGGCATAGGCGCCCTCCTTGGCCAGGCAATTCCACGCTCCTGGGTCACAGCCGACGAAATCGGTGCGGCCAACGGCGACGTCGAGCTTCTTTTCATGGATAAGCCGTCCCGCCGCCAGGGC
>NZ_RZRA01001564.1:0-614 GCF_003998945.1 Mesorhizobium sp. M7A.F.Ca.CA.003.01.2.1
TCGATGACGCGCTCGCGCGTCTCGACGCCATTGGCGCCGGCATTCATTCGCAGCGCACCGCCGATTGCACCCGGAATGCCGTGGTAGAAATGAAAGCCGCCAATGCCGGCCTCGAGCGCCACCGCTGCGACGCGCTTGTCGGGGGTCGCAGCTCCCGCCTTGATCCTGATTGGCGAAATCACCTCGGCATCGCCGAAGCCCTTGGCCGAAAGCCGAATGACAAAGCCCTCGATGCCGCCATCGCGGACCAGAAGGTTGGAGCCGACGCCGACGACCGTCAGCGGTATCTCTTCGGGAACGGCTTTCAGGAACGCGGCAAGGTCCTCCTCATCGGCCGGCTGGAACAACGCTTCAGCCAGCCCCCCGGCACGGAACCAGGTGATCTTGTCCATCTCGGCGTTCGGCGTCAGGCGGCCACGCAGGCCGGCAAGCCGGTCGCCAAGTCTGTCGATCAGGGCCTGGCCGTGCCTCATGAGACGGTCCCGCCAAGCTCCTTGGGCAACGCATAGGCCCATTGGGTGATGTTGCCGGCTCCAAGGAAGACGACGAAATCGCCCGGCTTGGCCAGATCACGGACGATGGGCGCAATCGCCGCCGGGCCCTCGATGTAGCGC
>NZ_RZRA01001565.1:0-613 GCF_003998945.1 Mesorhizobium sp. M7A.F.Ca.CA.003.01.2.1
GCTCAGTGTCGACGCCTGAGCGATTGCGGCCTTGATGCCGCGAACCGTCGCCTCGCCCGAGGTAATCTCGACGCTCGTGTTGCCGTCGGCGATCTTCACCCGGCCGGCAGCGGTCGCCGGAATGCCCGCTATGGTGGCGCCGCCGGTGAAATTGGTCCAATCGCCGTCGCGCTTCAGGTCGACGCCGATGCCGCTGATTTCGGTGGTTCCGGAAGTGACGCTGTCAGCCTTTATCGAACCGGCGATCGCCGGCGCCTTGAGATAATTGGCGATCAGCGCATTGACGGTGATGGCCTTGGCCGTCACGTCGCCACGCGCGATCGAAGTGCTCTTCGCATCGATCGCGACGGAGGGCGCGTCGCCCTCCTTGGCAAAGCCGATGGTGCCGTCGATGTCGCCCGTCACCGCCTGGCCGGCGAGTGCGGCCAACTGGTCGATAGCGGGCGCGTCGAGCGTCAGCGTGCCGAGCGGCATGTACTTGTCGTCCAGCGCGAGATCGCCCGAGACCTTGTTGTCGCCCAGCGAGACCAGGAATCCGTTGATCGAACGCTTGCCCTCGCTTGTCACCAGTGCTGCCTTGATATCGAGCGGCTGGTCGTTGACGGAGCCGGTC
>NZ_RZRA01001566.1:0-610 GCF_003998945.1 Mesorhizobium sp. M7A.F.Ca.CA.003.01.2.1
ACATAGAGTTGTGCGGCAACCGCCTCGACCTGATCGGGCGTCATCGACAGGGCGAAACGGTACATCACCTCGCGCCAGCTCCAGAAACTGTCGGCGGAGGGGCCGCGAAGCTCGGCAAGGCCGGCCATGCCGCGCTGGAAGGCGTGGCTGTGCAAATTGGGCATGCCGGGCAACAGGATCGCGTGACGTTCGTCGCCGGCTGCCGCAGCAGCGCCAGGCTGAACGGCTGTGATGCGTCCCTCGGCCAGGGTAAGCCGCACATTTTCGCGCCAGCCATCGGGAAGGAGCGCCTGTTCCGCAAAGATCGCTGCCACTTTTCTCTCCGGTTCTCTGTGTCTCATGCGATGAAGGCACTTGCAGTGCGTTTCAATATGTATATACATAATCGTCATCGATTGAAACGGAAAAGATGATGGCTGCAAAGAGCAAAAGCCGGGCAGGGGATCTTCGTCTGTGGCGCAATGCGCGGCTGACGACAATGGCCGACGGGTCTGCCGGACTTGGCGTCGTCGAACATGGCGCGGTCGCTGCGCGTGACGGCCGCATTGTTTATGCCGGCCCGAGTCGGAGCTGCCCCCGACACTTGCCCAGGGCGCCGAGACGGTTGATT
>NZ_RZRA01001567.1:0-609 GCF_003998945.1 Mesorhizobium sp. M7A.F.Ca.CA.003.01.2.1
ACCAGGGACTTCGTGAAGAGGCGCCCGACCGTCGACTATGCGACGCAATCGGGGCCGATGCTGGTGATCGACGGCAAGCTGCATCCGAAATTCCAGGCCGACGGCACTTCGCGGAAAACCCGCGACGGTGTCGGGGTGCGAAAGGATGGCGTCGCGGTCTTTGCGATTTCGAATGGCACGGTGACCTTCCATGCCTTCGCCCGGCTTTTCCGCGACGCGCTCGGTTGCGATAACGCGCTGTTCCTCGACGGCACGATATCCAGCCTGTTTGCGCCTGCCATCGGCCGCAAAGACGACTACTGGAATCTCGGGCCGATGATCGGCGTCTTCAGGAAATCCTGAGCCAGTTTCCACCGCGCTTACCCGCATGCGGTATGGCGAAAAAAACTTGATTCAAACTTTATTGGTAATTTCTCATTCATAACTGATCCGGTTTGTCCGTCGGCTGTCGTTTCGCCCTCGGTCTGTTGTGTTTTGAGTACAGGTCCAGATGCGGATTCCGGGCGTCGTCAGTTTTTTGATAGCATCGCTATGCCTTGCCGGCTGCTCGTCAACGGCCGGCGTCGATGCGCTGGATTTGCAGAAACCCTCCAACGAGACCACCAGTTC
>NZ_RZRA01001568.1:0-606 GCF_003998945.1 Mesorhizobium sp. M7A.F.Ca.CA.003.01.2.1
CGCGGTGGGCGGCCGCCATTTCGACAAGCGGACGATGGCTGGGCGCGGTGGTGGCGATATCGACGAAGTCCAGGCTTTCGCCGGCAAATAGTTCCGCCGCATCGGTATAGCGCTTCGCAATGCCGAACTGGTCACCGACGATCCGCAACCGTTCCGGGTCACGGTCGCAGATGGCGATGATCGAGGCGCCCGCTATGTCGCGCCAGGCATGCATCTGGTTGACGGCAAAGAAGCCGCAGCCGATCAGCGCTCCCCGCAGTTCCGCCATGCTCAGCCTGCCTTTGCCATCTGCATCAAGGTGACACGTTGCTGAAGCCGGCGCTGTGCCTGGTCGACGACGACGGCGACGATGATGACGAGGCCCTTGATCACCATCTGCCAGAACGAACTCACGCCCATCATCACCAACCCGTCCGAAAGAATGCCGATGACGAAGGCGCCGACGATGGTGCCGCCGATCGTGCCGCGGCCGCCCGACATCGAGGTGCCGCCGAGCACTGCCGCCGCAATGGCGTTGAGCTCGAAGCTTTCGCCCGTCGCCGGATGCGAGGCCATCAGCTCGGACGAGATGATCAGGCCGACGATCGCCGCGCAGAAACCGGAGAA
>NZ_RZRA01001569.1:0-605 GCF_003998945.1 Mesorhizobium sp. M7A.F.Ca.CA.003.01.2.1
GTCGTATTCTGGCAACCGGGATCGCGCGGCTGCGTTCGAAGATCAAATACCGGCCGGTCGTGTTCGAGCTTATGCGGCCTTCCTTCACGCTGCTGCAACTGCAGCGAACCGTGGAAGCTTTGGCTGGCAGGCTGATCAACAAGCCGAACTTCCGGAGATTGGTCGAGCAGCAGGAACTTGTTGAGGAGACCGGGGAGACCTCCCTCGACACGGGCGGCCGACCGGCGAAGCTTTATCGCTTCCGGCATGCCGTCCTCGACGACAGGGCTATCGCCGGGACAAAATTACCGCTGGCGCGGGCTTGACATACTTATAGTCAAGGTAGATATATTCCCTTATTGTCAAACCGAATATAATCGAGGCGCCAATGACTGGGGCGTTACCTATGGCTGCGTCCTTGTATGAGCGTGTCCGGCGGGTGATCCCACCCGTTGAATGGCCCGCGTTCGCCGGCGATATTGAAGCCATCTTAGCGCTGAAGCGTGAGCGCAATGCGGTGGTGCTGGCGCACAATTACCAGACGCCCGAAATTTTTCATTGCGTGGCAGACATCGTCGGCGACAGCCTGGCGTTGGCCCACAAGGCGGTGACGGTCGACGCCGACA
>NZ_RZRA01000156.1:0-7554 GCF_003998945.1 Mesorhizobium sp. M7A.F.Ca.CA.003.01.2.1
CACTGGTACCCGATGCTGGTGGTGGTGGACGAGGCGCAGCTGTTCGCGCCGGCGGTGGCCGGCGAGGTTTCCGACGAGGCGCGAAAGCTCTCGCTCGGCGCGATGACCAATTTGATGTGCCGTGGCCGAAAGCGCGGGCTGGCCGGCATCATCGCCACCCAGCGGCTGGCAAAGCTCGCCAAGAACGTCGCCGCCGAGGCGTCCAACTTTCTCATGGGCCGCACCTTCCTCGATATCGACATGGCGCGTGCCGCCGACCTTCTGGGCATGGAGCGGCGCCAGGCGGAGGCGTTTCGCGACCTGGAACGCGGGCAGTTCATGGCGCTCGGCCCGGCGCTGTCGCGCCGTCCGCTGGGCCTGCGCATCGGCCCGACGGATACGAGCCCGCGCAACGGAACGCCGCGGCTGATGGCGATGCCGGAAGCAGCACTCGAGGATGCACGCGCGATCATCCTGGCGGCGCCGCCGCCCGAAACGGTGCGCACGCCGCGTCGCCCGGCGTCGCCGGACCTGCTCGACCAGTTGATGGCGGCGAAGTCGGCGGCCTTGGAAATCCGCCCCGAACCGGCGGAGCCGCAAGTCAGCGCCGAGGATCTGGCCGAGCGCCGCGAGCGCGTGGACCGTGTGCTGCGCGCCATCCTGGCGCAGCCCGACGCGGGTTTTCGCGTGATCGGCGTGCTCTATCAGGAGTTCGTGGTCCGCTGCCGCATCGAAGGCCTGGCCTCGGTCGTGCCCGACCTGCCGGAGTTCCGCCGCATGCTGACGCGCGCCCGGGCCGGCCTTGGGTCAGAGACGACACAGGACGACGCATGGCGGGACGTTTCCGTCCGCGCGTCGCTGCTGCCCGACGACATGCAGGGCGTGTTCATGATGATTGCCCGCGCGGCGAAGGAGGGCTGGCCTTGCCCGAGCGACGCCGCGATCGCCCGCGCCTACGGCTCGCACTCGCTGCGCCGCGCCCGGCGCCTCTTGACCTATATCGAGGAGCAGGGCCTCATCGTCTGCCAACTCGACGGGACAGGCCGGCGCACCGTGACACTGGTCGAATTGGCCTGGGCCACCGCACCGGGAGATCCGAATGCCGAGGAGGTGGAGCAGGGAAGCCTGGCGCTGTGAGGCGGCGCGGGTGCTTTGAGCGAATGATGCGATAGGCTTTTTCAGTCACCGTCATCGCGACAAATTTCTGATGGCAACCGTGAAATCGCCGACGGCGAGATGCGTCATGCAGGCGCTTGCGTTTCGATGGCGCTCACCGGTTCGCCCCAATCACCCACTGTTCCTGATCGACGAGCGTGCCGGTCATCGGCCCGGCAGCATCCGAAAGCAGGAAGACGGCGAGGTTGGCGATATCGCTGGTCGAGAACAGGCGGCCGAAGGGTTGCGAGGCGTTGGCGGCATCGAGCCAGCCCGGCCCGTTGCCCAGCGTGTCGGCTTGCATGACGCGTTCGGCCGGCGTGTCGGTCCAGCCGACATTGATGCCGTTGACGCGGATGCGATCGAAGCGATGGGCGTTGGCGGCGTTTTTGGTCAGCGTGGCCAGCGCGCCCTTGCTGGCGGAATAGACGGCGAGCTCCGGCGAGCCGCAATGGTCGTTGATCGACAGGATGTTGACGATGGCGCCGCGCTCTCCGCGCTTCTTCATGTCGGCGATGGCCGCCTGCATGAGGAAGAACGGCGCCCGCGCGTTGACCGCGAACAGCGAGGCCCAGCCGTCGAGATCGGCATCGAGGAACGAGGCCCGGTCGGTCAGCCCTGCGGCGTTGACCAGCGCATCGATGCGGCCGAAGCGCTCGATGCAGGCTTGCGCCAAAAGGGCAGGGGCTGCCGGGTCGGCGAGGTCGGCGGCGACGAAAACCGTCGGCGTGCCGAGCCGCGAAAGCTCTTCCGCAACGGCATCGCCGCGCGTCTTCTCGCGCCCGGTGACGAGCAGGCCGCCCGCGCCGCAGCGCGCCAGCGTCTCGGCGATGGCGCGGCCAATGCCTTGCGTCGAGCCGGTGACCAGCGCCACCTTGCCGTTGAGTTGGAGCTCCATTCCTCTTCCCCGCCTCGCATCTGATTTCAGGCTAGCGCGGCGCGATCGTTTTACAATACGGAAATTGGAAATCTTGGAGTGGAGGTTGTTGGCTGTCGCGCTGCGTGGGGCCGGCGAGAGCCTGCCCCAATGTCGTGATTCCCTACGTAGCGGAGGCCGTCGCAAAGACCCTAGTGGACCGTGATTATGCCCTCGACGGCCCGCCATTCCGAAGGCTGGATGAGCTGGTGATGAGCAACGCGAACCGAGTGGAGCGGACCATCGAGTTCGCGCTCCCAATATTGGAGAAAACCCTTGAGTTCGGGAAAGGCTGGAGCGAGATCATAGTCCTGCCAGACATAGAGCTGAAGCAGGCTTGGATGATCGGGCAGGTAATAGTGGATTTCGGCCGTCGTCAGGCCATAACCTTCCATTTGCAGGCGGAATTCGTTGCTGACCGTATCGGCCATGTCTTTCTCCTTCTCCGCTGAGGCATCGAGCCGGCGGCATTTGTGTCGAACCCGCCCAATGCCGGGCCGGGGCGATTGGTTCTGTCCCTCTTTAAACAACGCCGCGAGAAGCTCGCGGGTTCCGAAAATAGCCACGCCATAACAGTGTCTTGGCGCTCTTTCTTGTCGAATATAAAAATTTTTGCGCTGGTCTCTTGAAACCGAAAAAGGGCAAAACTAGCTCGATATGCGCCGCGATGCCTGACGAAGGGTCGCGGCGTTCCGCACCGGTCCGATATTGCCGGTTCGGTGCGGAGGAACCTCAAAACCTGTTTGTCCACGAGGAGAACGACATGGCGTTCCGTCCATTGCATGACCGTATTCTGGTCCGCCGCCTTGAAGCCGAGGAGAAGACCTCCGGCGGCATCATCATCCCCGATACCGCAAAGGAAAAACCGCAGGAAGGCGAAGTGCTCGCCGTCGGTCCCGGCGCGCGCGACGACAGCGGCAAGCTTGTCGAACTCGATGTCAAGGTCGGCGACCGCATCCTGTTCGGCAAATGGTCCGGCACCGAGATCAAACTCGACGGCGAGGACCTGCTCATCATGAAGGAAAGCGACGTGATGGGTATCATCGATGAGATCGCCGAAGTGAAGAAGGCCGCCTGACGGCTTCTTGTATCCAACCAGTCAACGAATGCTGCCTAGATAAAGGAGTGATCCAATGGCTGCCAAAGAAGTGAAATTCCATACCGAAGCGCGCGAGAAGATGCTGCGCGGCGTCGACATCCTTGCCAATGCGGTGAAGGTGACGCTCGGTCCCAAGGGGCGCAATGTGGTCATCGACAAGTCGTTCGGCGCGCCGCGCATCACCAAGGACGGCGTCACCGTCGCCAAGGAGATCGAACTGGAGGACAAGTTCGAGAACATGGGCGCCCAGATGGTGCGTGAGGTGGCCTCCAAGACCAACGACCTTGCCGGCGATGGCACGACGACCGCAACGGTGCTTGCACAGGCGATCGTCAGGGAAGGGGCCAAGGCGGTTGCCTCGGGTATGAACCCGATGGATCTGAAGCGCGGCATCGACAAGGCGGTCGATGCGGTGGTCGCCGAACTGAAGACCAATGCCCGCAAGGTCACTCGAAACGACGAGATCGCGCAGGTCGGCACCATCTCCGCCAATGGCGATGCCGAAATCGGCCGCTTCCTCGCTGAGGCGATGGAGAAGGTCGGCAATGAAGGCGTCATCACGGTGGAGGAGGCCAAGACCGCCGAGACCGAACTCGAAGTCGTGGAAGGCATGCAGTTCGATCGCGGCTACCTCTCGCCCTATTTCATCACCAACCAGGACAAGATGCGCGTGGAGCTCGACGAGCCCTATGTGCTGATCCACGAGAAGAAACTCTCCAATCTGCAAGCGATGCTGCCCGTGCTCGAAGCCGTGGTGCAGTCTGGCAAGCCGCTCCTGATCATCGCCGAGGATGTGGAGGGCGAGGCGCTTGCCACGCTGGTCGTCAACAAGCTGCGCGGCGGCCTCAAGGTCGCGGCCGTCAAGGCGCCGGGCTTCGGCGACCGCCGCAAGGCCATGCTGGAGGACATCGCCATTCTCACCGGCGGCACCGCGATCTCGGATGATCTCGGCATCAAACTGGAAAATGTAACGCTGCAGATGCTGGGCCGCGCCAAGAAGGTGGTGATCGAGAAGGAAAACACCACCATCGTCGATGGTGTCGGCCGCAAGGAAGAGATCCAGGGCCGTGTCGCACAGATCAAGGCGCAGATCGAGGAGACCACCTCCGACTATGACCGCGAGAAGCTGCAGGAGCGGCTGGCCAAGCTCGCAGGCGGCGTTGCGGTGATCCGGGTCGGCGGCTCGACCGAGGTCGAGGTCAAGGAGCGCAAGGACCGTGTCGACGACGCACTGCATGCAACCCGCGCGGCCGTCGAGGAGGGCGTGCTGCCCGGCGGCGGCGTCGCCTTGCTGCGGGCGGCCAAGGCGCTCGATACCGTGCAGACCGACAATTCGGACCAGAGGACAGGTGTCGACATCGTGCGCCGTGCCATCGAAACGCCGGTCCGGCAGATCGCCGAGAATGCCGGCGCCGAAGGCTCGATCATTGTCGGCAAGCTGCGCGAGAAAAGCGAATTCGGCTGGGGCTGGAACGCCCAGACCAATGAATTCGGCGATCTCTTCGGCCAGGGCGTTATCGACCCGGCCAAGGTGGTGCGCACCGCCCTCCAGGACGCGGCATCGGTCGCCGGCCTGCTGGTGACCACGGAGGCGATGGTGGCCGAGAAGCCGAAGAAGGAAGCCGCCGCCCCGGCAATGCCCGCCGGCGCCGGCATGGACTTCTGAAGTCGCGGCCCAATCCGCCCGCTCCCCTGGCGGGGAGCGGGCGTCAGTCGAAGAGAGAGTGGAGGTAAAGATGGATGCAATGGCTGGCCTCGGATCCGTACCGGCTCCTACGCATCAAGCGAAGGAATTCCTGGCCTATGAAACAGAATGCAGGAACGTGCTGAAGCCGCTGCTGGCAGGGCTGCTCGACATGGCTGAAGCCGCCGGCTGGAACCGGCGAACCGCGGCGTCGGCACTGATGTTCCTCGCAGCGCAGCAAGTGTCGGCAACATCCGAGGTATCCGCCGGCAGCGGCTGAACGGAAATCGGCCAGTCCCTTCACCTATCCGCGGCGGGCCGTGCTTCCCGGTGTTCGGCCCGCTGCAGGCCCTGAACAATCGAGAGGAGGTACAAGCCATGAATCGCGGGCAATTCGAAGAACCGGTCACACTTCTGGTCGGAATGGGCTTTCCGAGGATGATCGACAGCGTGATGGAAGCCTATGCACTGCTGCAGGACTGGCCGAGCGCCGGCCGCAACGGCGCCCATGCCATCGCACTCAACGCTTGCAAGGCGGGCATCGTCGGCGAAATCGATCCGGAGACGGTGCGGGCCACGCTGGTCAGCTTCGCGCGCCGCCACGACATACTGGTGCCTGACATGGTTACGCCGCTCGCGACGGTGGCGGGTGGTGCGCTGCGCACCAGCTGAACTACGATGACGGCGCTGCAACAGCGCCTGAACACGCTGTTCTTGCGATAGGCCAGGCGCCCACCGGACACGTTGGAATTCCGTTTCGGGCGGTAGTGTTCTCGTTGGTCAGTCGAGCGAACGCGTCAGCAAGACTGACCTGTTCTGCCCGAATAGCGCCTCTGAGCGCGCCCTTCCGGTTAAAAAAGTATCATCCATTGTCTTGAATCGTGGTGGCGCCTGTTGTCATGAGCCGGTACCGTGGCTCTTGAAATGCAGAGCCGAAACCAATTCGGCCGGTTTAGGGAATTGGGCCGAACGCGGCAAATATCCGTGCCGGCCGGGAGGAAACGGACATGGAACCGGACCTGGAAGTTGTCCAGATACGACGCGGGGAGTCCTTCAAGGCGTGGTCGCATGGCTACCCCTTCCATACGGTGCGCTGGCACTTCCATCCAGAATATGAACTGCATCAGGTAATCTTCACCAACGGCCGCTATTTCGTCGGCGACTTCATCGGCGAGTTCGAGCCGGGCAATCTGGTGCTGACGGGGCCGAACCTGCCGCACAATTGGGTCAGCGACATCCCCAAGGACAGCTCGATCCCGCTGCGCGGCCGCATCATTCAGTTTTCCGAAAGTTTCATCGGCGATGCCATGCATGTGCTGCCGGAGCTGGCGGGGCTTGCGGCTCTGCTCGAGGCGTCGCGGCGCGGCGTGCTGTTTTCCAACCGCACCAGCAAGGCGCTGGCGCCATTGATGGAAGAGATGATGCAGGCGCAGGGCGTGCGCCGCATCGAGCTGTTCATGATGATCGCCGGCCTGCTAAGCCGCGCCCAGGAATTCCAGCTGCTGGCCAGCGCCAGCTATCGGCCCGATCCGTCGGGCTACATGACCGCCGGCATGAACAAGGCGCTCGCCTATATCAGGGAGAACCTGACGCAGCTGTTCGACGAGGCGGATCTCGCCGCCATCGCCGGCCAGTCGACCGGGGCCTTCTCGCGCTCGTTTCGCCGCCACACCGGCATGTCGCTGGTGCAGTATGTCAAGCGGCTGCGCATCAATCTCGCCTGCCAGATCCTGATGAGCGACGAGCAGGCCTCGATCACCGACATCTGCTACGAGGTCGGCTTCAACAACCTGTCCAATTTCAACCGGCAGTTCCTGGCGGAGAAGGGCATGCCGCCCTCGCGCTTCAGGCGCCTGCTGGCCGACAACATCAACGCGGGAAAAGCCGCTTAACGGAGGAGCCAGGGAGGAACCAAGGGAGGATTTTTCTTTTGCATGACGGACGTGAGCCGCGTTGAGCGGTTCGTGATGGAGAACGCTTGTCTCGAATTCCTCCGTCGGCGGAGGACGTCGGCGCGGCTCGAAAGTCCAGCGCCGGACCCTGGTACCCCTTCAATTGGGGCGAGGGTGGATGGGTGTCTTCAGACCACCAAAGCAGTCACGACCTTCTTACAACATATCCAGAAACGGAGAAGACCGAATGACCAAACTTTCAATTTCATTGAAGTCCACTGGCAAGTCCGCCGGCATGGCAGCGCTTGCGCTGTCGCTGCTGGCAGGCACCGCCGCTATCGCCAAGGCAGCCGAAGTCACCGACGCCACCGTCGCCTTCCTGATGCCTGACCAGGCCTCGACCCGTTACGAACAGCATGATTATCCCGGCTTCGCCGCCGAGATGAAGAAGCTGTGCCCGGGCTGCAAGGTGCTCTACCAGAACGCCGATGCCGACGCCTCGCGCCAGCAGCAGCAGTTCAACTCGGTGATCTCGCAGGGCGCCAAGGCGATTGTGCTCGACCCCGTCGACTCGACCGCCGCCGCCTCGCTGGTCAAGCTGGCGCAGAGCCAGGGCATCAAGGTCATAGCCTATGACCGGCCAATCCCGACAGCGCCGGCCGACTTCTATGTCTCGTTCAACAATGAAGGCATCGGCAAGGCCATCGCCGATTCGCTGGTCGAGCACCTGAAGGCGCTGAAGGTCGATCCGGCCACCGGCGGCGTTTTACAGATCAACGGTTCGCCGACCGACGCGGCGGCCGGCCTGATCAAGAAGGGCATCCATGCC
>NZ_RZRA01001570.1:0-605 GCF_003998945.1 Mesorhizobium sp. M7A.F.Ca.CA.003.01.2.1
CATGGCGACGGCGCGCGCACCTGATGTGCCAATGTCGATGCCGATGACAAGTGGCATCATGTCCATGCTAGCCGCCAGCCGCGTTGAGCTTCTGGCGATACTGCTCGGCGTCCCAGTTGACCAGCTCGTCATTCTCGGAAGCGGTGAGATAGTTCAGCCGCGCGGCGATATCGATGCGCGCCGTCACGTCGGCGAGGCAGCGTTGCATGGCATCGGCGCCGGCACTGGCGTCGCCGCGCATCAGCACGCCTGCGCCGGGAAACAGGATCGCCGCAGGCGACGTGCCCAGTCGTGCAACGACATCTGCCACGGCCTCGCCTGGCTTCGCCACGACGGAGCCCTGGCCGAGGAAGATGACGTGGTCCGGATAGAGGCTGCCGGCCTGCGCCATGCGGCGGCTCTCAGCGTCGAGCGCAACCGCATGCGCTTCGACATCGGCCGGCAATCTGTAGCCGCTGTCGCCGGCAAGCGCGGCCAAGGCGTCGAGGTCGGGTGCGGCGGTCGCGCGCGCCGGCCGGGCCAGCAATGACCTGATACGGCGCAGCAGAAGCTCCGCCCCGGCGACGGTTTCGGCAGCGACGACCAGCCCGTGATTGCCAAGGATC
>NZ_RZRA01001571.1:0-599 GCF_003998945.1 Mesorhizobium sp. M7A.F.Ca.CA.003.01.2.1
GATCTGCAGGCCGAGTTCGAGGCGTCCAACATCGACGAGGTGATGGACAAGCTCGACCGAGAACTCGTTGGCCTGAAGCCGGTCAAGACCCGCATCCGCGAGATCGCCGCCCTCCTCCTGGTCGACCGGCTTCGCCGCAGGTTCGGACTGACATCGGGCGCGCCGACGCTGCACATGAATTTCACGGGAAATCCTGGCACCGGAAAGACCACGGTGGCGCTGAGGATGGCCGAAATCCTGCATCGTCTGGGTTATGTCCGCGAAGGCCACATGGTCGCCGTGACTCGCGACGATCTCGTCGGCCAGTATGTGGGCCACACCGCGCCCAAGACCCGCGAGGTGATCAAGCGTGCCATGGGCGGCGTGCTTTTCATCGACGAGGCCTACTATCTCTACAAGCCAGAGAACGAACGCGACTACGGCCAGGAATCGATCGAAATCCTGCTGCAGTGCATGGAGAACAACCGTGACGATCTGGTTGTGATCCTTGCCGGCTACAAGAACAAGATGGACCGCTTCTTCGACAGCAATCCCGGCATGCGTTCGCGCATCGCCCACCACCTCGATTTCCCTGACTATGGCGTCAGCGAACTGAAATC
>NZ_RZRA01001572.1:0-598 GCF_003998945.1 Mesorhizobium sp. M7A.F.Ca.CA.003.01.2.1
GAGTTTGATGAGGCCACAACAGCAGAACAGGCGCATGTGCGGTCGCAACAACAATGGCGGCGGCGGTGGTAACAATAACAACAATAACAACAACAACCGCAAGGGGCCTAATCCCCTGACGCGCAACTACGAGAGCAATGGCCCGGACGTGAAGATCCGCGGTTCGGCTCAGCAGATCGCCGAAAAATACGCCACCCTTGCCCGTGATTCACACAGCTCCGGCGACCGGGTCATGGCGGAGAACTATCTCCAGCACGCCGAGCATTACAATCGCATCATCGCGGCCGCACAGGCGCAGATGCCGATCCAGAACACGCAGCAGAATCGCGATGATTTCGACGATGATGGCGATGAGGACCGCGACGATTTCGACAATAGCGGCAACAACAGCAACGCTGCTTCCGACGTCCAGATCCCGGTGGTCAACCATGGCGCCGGCCCGCAGCCGGTTATCGAAGGTACGCCGGCCGAGGTCGCGCTGAACCGGGAAGGTGGCCGCGAGGCCCGCGATAACAATGGCGGGCGCAACAATGGCGGCCGCGACAACAATGGCGGGCGCCATCGTGATCGCCGCCCCAATGGCGGCTATGGCCAGAAC
>NZ_RZRA01001573.1:0-598 GCF_003998945.1 Mesorhizobium sp. M7A.F.Ca.CA.003.01.2.1
GGATCAAATCCGACAGCTGATAGTCGCGGCCGAGCGCCTTGCCGTTCTGGATGTCGATACCGCCGATCGCGGTCACGTAGTCGACTTCGGCCTGGGCGAAATCGTCGACGCTCTTGTAGGCGGCGATGCCGTATTCGTTGAGGCCGCCGGCCTTCGCGCGCGCCTCCAGGATGGTCACGTCATGGCCGTGGCGGGCGAGCCGGTGCGCGGCGGCAAGGCCGGCCGGCCCGGCGCCGACCACGGCGACCGTCTTGCCGGTCGGCTCGGCGCGCGGATAAAACTGCTTGTTCTCGCCCATGGCGACGTCGGTGGCGTAGCGCTGCAGGCGGCCGATCTGCACCGGCTTGCCTTCCGCCACCTCGCGCACGCAGACTTCCTCGCACAGCGTCTCGGTCGGGCAGACGCGGGCGCACATGCCGCCCAATATGTTCTGGTCGAAGATGGTCTTGGCCGAACCGATCGGATTACCGGTCGAGATCTGGCGGATGAACAGCGGAATGTCGATCGAAGTCGGGCATGCATTCATGCACGGTGCATCGTAGCAGAAATAGCAGCGGTCGGATTCGACCAGCGCCTCGTGGTGGTCGAGCGGCGGGGG
>NZ_RZRA01001574.1:0-596 GCF_003998945.1 Mesorhizobium sp. M7A.F.Ca.CA.003.01.2.1
GGGCAGACCGCTTCCTGGCCGCGATCGGTCCCGACCGGAAGCTGCAAGGCAACATCCTGGTGAAGCGGCTCGACGGTACGCCCGATCTGTCGCGCGCCGGCTATCAGCCGCCAAGCCCCGACAAGAAGCCGCATCGCGGCAAGGCGCCGTTCGATCCCAACGCGCCGAAGCGCAAATTCGAAAAACGTGCACCGGCAGCAGCCGATCAGCGCCCGACCGCCCCGCATGATGCAAAGCCATGGGCGAAGAAGCCGGGCAAGCCGAAATTCGACACCTCTGGTGCACCCAAGCACAAGAAGGCGAAGAAGCGGCCTTCGTAAGACCGGGCAACGAGCCTCATCCGCCCGCATGACGCCGGCCGCATCCCGATGCGGTCTTGCCCATCGGTTCGGCCATGTGCCACACCTTGGCAGGGACGTGGCAAGTGGGGGTGGCAAATGCGCGGCAAAGTGCTTCATTATGACGAAGTCCAGGGCTTCGGCTTCATCACCGGAGCCGACGGCAACCGCTACACCTTCACCCGCGAAAACCTGCGCCGGGAAACCACTATGCGGAAGGGCGCGGGCGTGGAATTCCAGGCGGGCGGCGGCCAGGCG
>NZ_RZRA01001575.1:0-596 GCF_003998945.1 Mesorhizobium sp. M7A.F.Ca.CA.003.01.2.1
CCGTCATGGCAAGATGATTCCCCATTTGCTTTGCCGCAAGCGGGTAGCGCAGGCTCATGACAGGCCGGTGACAGCCGGTTGACGCCGGTCGATCCTTGCTGATCTCGATAATGTCTTCGAAAGTGCGGCGGTGCGCGTCTCGACATGGACCGCGCGCTTTTTCATCGAATCTGATTGCAAATAGTCATACGTCGGCCGGCTTCGGCAAGCAGGCCAACAGGACCAGTGCGCTCGATGAAGGGGTAGAGTTGCGAAGCCCGGTTGGAAGTTGTGTCGCCACAACGCTATATTCCGTGAACTGAATGTACGACAGCAGCAAGCTATACTCGACAGTCAGGAAGCCGCGCATGCTTGTCTTTTGGCGAGTCGGCATCCAGGCTGCGACATTGTCGTGGCAGAAATATTCCGGGGGTCGCCATTTCCCGATTTCACCCCCGCCAGCGGGACGATGCCGCCGGAGGGCCGATATACGAAGAGGTCTGTCGCCAGATCGGCAATCTTTTTATCTGAAGATGGTTCGTCCTTCTAGCCCTCTTTTTTGCGAAAAACTTCGTTTATCCCACGGTTTGATTTGATTGCATCCATTAATTTTGGAA
>NZ_RZRA01001576.1:0-593 GCF_003998945.1 Mesorhizobium sp. M7A.F.Ca.CA.003.01.2.1
AGGCGCTGGCGCGGGTCTGGAAGGCGGTTCGCTTTTCCTGGTGGATGACGACGATGCTGCATTGTTTTCCCGACACCGCCGAGTTCGGCCAGCGCATCCAGGAGGCCGAGCTCGACTATCTCGTGCAGTCGCGTGCCGCATCGACCGCGCTCGCGGAAAACTATGTCGGCCTGCCCTATTGAGGGCTGCGGATCATCCGGCGCCTTGCTGCCTGGCAAAATCCAAAAGCATCGGGCGCTGCCCCTTGAGGATTTTCACCTCGGCCTCGGGCAAGGTGAACCAGCCCGCTCTGTCGACCTCCGGGAACTCCTTCAGGGATCCCGACCTTGGCGGCCATTCCATGGTGAAAATGTTGCTCTTGATGGCGGCCACGTCGATGTCGATGGTCGCCTCGACAGACCAGGCCGAGACGATCTTGCCGCCGGGTTGTTTGTAGTCGCCGAGCCGCGCGAAGGGACCATCAACCTTGACGCCGAGCTCTTCCTCGGTCTCGCGTTGCGCTGCCGTCAACTCATCCTCGTCCTCGCCGACGAGACCCTTCGGCATCGACCAGGCGCCATCGTCCTTCTTCGCCCAGAACGGCCCGCCCGGGT
>NZ_RZRA01001577.1:0-592 GCF_003998945.1 Mesorhizobium sp. M7A.F.Ca.CA.003.01.2.1
GAACAGATTGGTGCCGGCGGCGATCAGCAGCGCGATCATCATGCCGCCGGTTCCGCCGATCAAAAAGCCGACGCCCATGAACAGCGCGGTCATCGCGGCAAGAAGCATGGCGGTGCGAAGTGTGTTCATCGTCTGCTCCTGTCCAGGTGATAGCGAAAAGGGGTCGATCCGCTTCGTCTCATCGCTATATGATGGGAAACACCAGTTCCCGTTTCAATCCGCTGGAAATATCGCATGAACGACGAAGCCAGTAAAACCGATGCCGAGCTTGCCCATGATGTCGAGCCAAAGGCGCTGACGCCGGAAGCCAGACGTGCGCTCGCGGAAGCCGAAGCAAGGCGTGTAAAGTACCTGGAAAAGGAAGCCTCGGCGCCGAAGGAAATCGGCGGCCGCGGCGGCAAGGAGCCCGGCCGCTACGGCGACTGGGAGGTAAAGGGCCTGACCAGCGATTTCTAGACGCGGCCTAGGCGGCGTTGCGCTGCGGCTCGAGCGCGATCCAGCCACGCTCGTCGACGGTGATGCCCACCATGTCGTAGCCCGCGATCGCGGCGTGTTGCGTTGGCAAGGGGTGCTTGTGCGTGGCGCTGATGAC
>NZ_RZRA01001578.1:0-591 GCF_003998945.1 Mesorhizobium sp. M7A.F.Ca.CA.003.01.2.1
CCGCGGCCGCCCCGTCGACCGCCGCGCCGACTACCACGACCCGACGCTGCCCCCGCGCCATGCGCTGATCGCCTTCGGCCTCTGGCTGCGCAAGTCGCTCGGCGTCCACGCGCTGGTCCATGTCGGCGCCCATGGCACGCTTGAATGGCTGCCGGGCAAAACCGTTGCTCTGTCGGAAAACTGCTTTCCGGAGATCGTCACCGGTCCCCTGCCCGTCATCTATCCCTTCATCGTCTCCAACCCGGGCGAAGCGGCGCAGGCCAAGCGGCGCATTGCCGCCGTCACCCTTGGCCATTTACCGCCACCGCTGACCGGCGCCGGGCTGGACGAAAACCAGCACAAGCTCGAGCGGCTGGTCGACGAATATGCGCAGGCCGACGGGCTCGACCGTCGCCGCCGTGACCGACTGGCGAAACTGATCGTCGACACCGCGCAAAAAACCGGTCTCGCCTCCGAAGCCGGCGTTGCCAGAACCGACGCGCCCGACGAGGCCTTGCGCCGCATCGATGCCTGGCTCTGCGACCTCAAGGATTTCGCCATCAAGGACGGGCTGCATATCTATGGCCGCGCTCCGGAGGATGAGCCGGACGC
>NZ_RZRA01001579.1:0-589 GCF_003998945.1 Mesorhizobium sp. M7A.F.Ca.CA.003.01.2.1
CCCCGTCGGCGCCGAAGCCCGAACTGAAGTTGGCGGCAAAGCTCTGCGTATCGTTGGTGGTAAGAACCGACTCGTCGACGGTCAGCGTCGGCTCGGTGCCGGTGGTCGAGATGCTCGGGCCATCATCCTTGAAGTTGAGGTTCTGGCCGATGTCGAGGCTGGCCGACAGGTGGTCGCCATCCTTGTCGGTGACGGTCGCGGTGAGCGTGACCAGATTGTCGGCGGCCAGGCTGGTGCTGTCGTCGGGGTTGCTGGCGTCGGCATGGACCACCGCCCGGAGCTGGTCGAGGGTTACGGCGCCGGCGGCGCTGACGGAGACGGTGAATACGAGGTCGTTGGAGCCGATGGTGTGGCCTTCGACGACGCTGCCATTGAGCGAGAGGATGACCGCCTGACCGGTCGCCGTGTCGATCAGACCCGAAGGGCCTGCCACGACGCCCAGTGCGTAGGTCAGCGTGCCGGCCCCGTCGGCGCCGAAGCCCGAACTGAAGTTGGCGGCAAAGCTCTGCGTGTCGTTGGTGGTAAGAACCGACTCGTCGACGGTCAGCGTCGGCTCGGCGCCGGTGGTCGAGATGCTCGGGCCATCATC
>NZ_RZRA01000157.1:0-7521 GCF_003998945.1 Mesorhizobium sp. M7A.F.Ca.CA.003.01.2.1
GGACAAGTAACCTCATGGGCGCGGCATGCAGGATTAACCGAGCCCAGCCGGTCATGAGTGCGGCCTTGCCGGGTCGGGCGATAGGCAGTCATGCCCTGCCCTTCCTGCGGGTCAAGCACTCCGAAAAAACATTTCCCCCATAAATGCTAGATCTTCCGTTGCCTTTTCGCGTCACAGGCCGTCAAACGCCCGGCCGTTCACAACAGTGATCCGGCAAGTGTTTGGCTGCGCGAGACGATGCTGCAGGGAGTCGTCCTGCATGGCACTTCGCTATGATGCTGCGGTGCCGTCTAACGGCGCCTCGTGCTTGAACGCACTGAACGGCCACCGCGATCAAAATCGATGGTTCGAGGACCGTTGATCATCACCCCGCCAGCCTCGATCTTGTTTGCCGCCACGAGAGCGACACAGAGACTGCTGGTGAAGATGCCCGCCTGCCCGCTATGTTCCGGATGGTTGACCATCCCGGATGGACCCATCGAGGGTGTCAAGGCGAGCATGAGCACAGGCGCGAACAGTTCACGGGCAGGCGCGACGGTGGCCGCAAAGCAACGTCGCGCCAGCATGCGATCTCAGCAGGATCGGCACCATCCTGTCAGGGAGCAATGCGAGTGGCTGGCTTAGCCGCTGCGACGCTGCCCGGCATCGCGTTCAATTGATCTGGCGCCTTAAATGCAGGAAGGCTTCGCGGCCGGTACGAGGCGCATCCCTCCTCCGAAGCAGCACGCCCAAGTATCATCACAAGCCCCGAGCGCCCGCGTTCGGCGATGTCCAATTTCCGACAATGTCGGAATACAGTCAGATCTGCTGGATTGACTTTAAATGGTTTTCTCATTTGGCACAGCGCATGCTGGTTATCCGGAAACACGTGACCGACCAACAAGAAGTCGCATGACACAACCGAAGCCATCCATGTCTGACGGGCTGCCCAGGATACCTACTGCGACCGCGCTTGCCCGGTGACGACCGCTCCGGCTCCGCCCGTTACCGACGAGGCAAAGTGACGGATTTCCTGCGTTTCAACGACATGGAGGTGGTTGTCATTCCCGCTGGGGGACAGACTCGGCCTGTTCAAGGCATTGCGCGAAGGCGGCAAGATGACGGCCACCCGTGCGCGAACTCAAGGAGCGCAGCCTGTATCGTGTATCAGGCAAATAGGCCGTCGGTCAGTGACCTTGACACAGGGGACATGCGCAAGGTCCTGAAGTTTGATGCAGCGATAGAAGGGTGCCAATGACAACAATAGCTTACAGGAACGGAACCATGGCTGGCGACGGCCGAGCCTTGGGTTTTGACTCAGTATCCGTCGGTGAGAAAACGAAGGTGTTTCGCTTATGCGACGGCACACTCATCGGCGTTTCCTCTTCGTCCTTGGGTATTCCAAAGGCCGTTCGAGACTGGGTTGAGAAGGGCATGGATGTTTCTGATATTCCTGTGCCGCGCAACGACGACAATTTTGAATTTGAGGCGCTGATAGTGCGCAAAAATGGGGAAGCCGTATTGTTGGACGGCAATTGGCTGCCAAGTGATCCCGTGAAAGGTGAATATTATGCCATCGGGAGCGGCAAGCAGTATGCTTTGGCCGCGCTGGTTTTGGGCAAGTCAGCTAAGGAAAGCGTCGAAGTTGCCGCGAAACTCGACGTTTGGACTGGTGGCACAGTCACTGCCATAACTCACTAAACCCGCCTTTCGGCGGGAGTGTGACAGTGCGAGCGTGGAAGTAGGGCGCCACCCCGGGGCACGTCGAGCCCTGTCATGTGAGCTGGTCCATAAGCGCGCGAAAGCGTCCAGTTGTGGCCAAAAGCACGATTTGCGACAGAACCGGCCCGCTTCTATGAGTATGGGCCGCTTTTTGCGGCCAGCGTGCTTGCCATCCTGCCGCCAGTGGCCGTCGCCTTCTTCTTCCAAGGTTACCTCGTCATGAAGTAGAGCACCACGATCTTGTCGGAGAGATCGGAAGGCGGACGGCCCTTCCGTCCGCGTCGGCCAGTTCGAAAGGCGGCGCGGCCTGCTCGTCGATCGCCTGGAAGAACCTCTCCGCGCTGTCCCTCATCTTGTCGAGATCGGCGCCCGGATGGTGGGCCAGCGCGGAGGTCCCGAGGATCAGCGCCAGAAATTGAATCGCAAGCGACGGTTTCGCTTTCATGGACAATGCATTCCGGTTGGGGGCGTTCGAGGGCTCCGCGGCTAGGATTGGTCTCACTGTGTCTGCTCCCGCTCCCGGCGGCTCATCTGCCTGATAGGCGCGTTCCCGCTCGGGCCATGTGCTTTTGATGAAGGCCAGAACGGCCCGGATCTCCTCGTCGGTGAGGACATTCCCGAAGCCCGGCATGTCGCTCTGGTAGCCGCCGCCGACGACCGCGGCCGGTCCCGGCGCCGGCATGCGTCCCGAAGGCAGCGGGCTTTCCAATCGCGCTGACCTTCGCCTGGCTAAAACCGTCTTGCCTAGCGCTATCGCCGCGGCCGGGGCGCGGCCATCCGGTTGGCGAGCCAAGGCAATGTCCAGACCAATCCGAGGCCTGCCGCGGCCACGCATCGATAAGAGGACCGACGCCCTTCTCCTTTGCCGCCGCTGGAGAACAGGTATTTGATCAGCGCGGCCGTCCCGAGGACGAGCACGACGACGACAAGCAGCCACACCAGGCCCGTGCCGAACATCATCATGCCGCTCATGCATTCCATCATCGAAGCCTCCTATTCCGTGGCGTAGATGCCGCCGGTCGCGTCAGACTTTCGGATTTCGAGAATCTCGAAGGGCGCTTCCTTCGTGCCACTCATGCCGGGGGAGCCCATCGGCATGCCGGGCAGCGTCATGCCCTTTGATGTCGGGCCGCTCGGTCAAGAGCTTGTTGACCGTGCCGACCGGCACATGGCCGCTCACCACATAGCCGTCGATGAACGAGAGAAGGCAGCCATCGGCTTCCGGCGGAATGCCCTCTTCGCGGCTCATGGCGAAAAGGTCGTGAGTCGGCCTTGACGGTGATTCCTGGAAGGCCGATTCCAAGGCGAGCTGGCTTGAAGGCCGCGGTCCGGATGGTCGACTAGGCAGCTTGGTTCCACGATCGCAATGCTTGATCGCTTCATTGCAGGCCATGGGCTCTCGCCCCCTCCTTTTGCCACACGAGGCGCCAGCTCACGTGTTGTTGTTGGCGTGCGCCCCGGCAACCGCTTTCACCAGCCGCTCCAGCGATCCCGCGCGCTCCAGCTCCGCAAAGAATGATGCGGCGTGACGCTACCCAGCCGGTGCTTCTCGGCCTTCCAATTAAACTGTCTCGACGAAAGAGCCGTCTCCGTTGCTCCGGTCTCGGTGTTGAGTTCTCTAAGGCTGCGCCACACCTTGGTCCCCACGCCGGCAAATGATCTCACTATGCAGCCCGTGCTCGCACGCTCTCAAACTAATTACCGCTGCTGCAACACGCCGCCTGGCGGCCTGCACCGAAAAGCCGACAGGGGTGCATCTGAATAGCCGTGAACCCAGGTCTCAAAGACCATCCGGCGCGACGAGCGGACGCACCGCACGTGTGACACCCGCCTTGTGGGGCAGGGTTGCCTTTCTCAATCCCGGCGTTGGTCGGCGTCCCAATGAGCAGCAAGCTATTATCGGCCGCCGAATCTTAGTGGCTTCGTCGAGAGCCTCAATCAACCAAGCGGCGAAAGCCCCGCTAGAGTCTCCGCCCGCCTGTCGCTATGAAGCAGTTGCAGCCAGCGCTGCTTCAGGCGCATGAACTCGCCCGATGCAATGATTTCCGTCGCCCTGGGTCTTTCGAAGGGCACTGTTTCTATTCCCTTCTTCTTCGGCGCGCGGCTTGATGCCGACATACGGTTTCTTGACCTGCCGCCTGAACTGGCTGCCGAAGCGGGTGCCCCGCCAGCGACCCCGACAATCCCCTGTTCCGCAACTGCTGAAGAGCCGACTGCGCTCGCATCCCGATATTGCGCAACGGCACTATGCCGACATTCTGGAGACCGCAGCCGCATGAGCCTCGAGATGTTCCGCCGACCGTCGACAAAGGCGTCCTCTCGCCTGCGTCCGCCATTTGTCAGTGCTCGATCTGATTGGGGAGACGCCGGTCGTCGAACTGAAGAGATTCGATACCGGCAGGTGTCGTCGCTTCGTCAAGATCGAAAGCCAGAATCCCGGCGGATCGATCAAGGATCGCATTGCGTTGTCGATGATCGTTAATGCCGAACAGCGTGGCACGCGCGGGGCGGTACAATCATCGAAGCGACCGCTGGCAACACAGGGCTCGGCCTGGCCATCTGGCGGCACGAAGCGCGTGATCGCGTGTCCAAAAGCTGACAGCGTCAGACAAATGTCAGGTTCATTACAACCAACATCTGGGCACTGACGAGGTTTTTCGAAGCAATGGGCGCTAACTGCGCGCTGAGCGCGTTGGCATGGCTTTTGAGACTGAGTGACTGTGACTGCACTCAATGGGGCAAGACGAGCGATGCGCTCCTCCCTGAACCCGTGTGCCGTCTCTGAGAGGAAACCAGCTCGTGCAGAAACCTTTGGAAATAGCTTTGGACCGCAACGTGGTATTGCAGATGGAGTCCCCGGCTCCTTCGATTAGAGTCGAGAACTGGCTGCATGGCGAGCCCCTCACGAGCTTTGAGCCCGGCAAGTGTACATAGTCGAATTTTGGGCAACTTGGTGCGGCCCATGTGTGGACGGGATGCCCCATCTGATCCAGCTGCAGGGCGTCGCCAGGCGCACCATCTGGACAGCAGGAACTGGACTATGGGCAAGGTAACAGGCTTTCTCGAAATCGACCGGCAGGTGCACAAGTACCAGCCGGCCTCCGACCGCATCCGGCATTTCCGCGAATTCACGCTGCCGATGTCCGACAAAGAGGTCGAGAAACAGGCCGCGCGCTGCATGGATTGCGGCATTCCGTTCTGCCATGGGCCGACGGGCTGCCCGATCCACAACCAGATCCCGGACTGGAACGACCTCGTCTACAATGGCGACTGGGACAATGCGATCCGCAACCTGCATTCGACCAACAATTTCCCGGAGTTCACCGGCCGCATCTGCCCCGCACCTTGCGAGGAAGCCTGCACGCTGAACCTCGAGGACATCCCCGTCGCCATCAAGACGGTCGAGCAGGCGATCGCCGACAAGGCTTACGAGACCGGCCATATCAGGCCCTATCCGCCGGAGAAGAAGACCGGCAAGCGGGTCGCCGTCATCGGCTCCGGCCCGGCCGGCATGGCGGCTGCCCAGCAGCTTGGCCGCGCCGGTCACGACGTCCATGTCTACGAGCGCGAAAGCCGGCCCGGCGGGCTGATGCGCTACGGTATTCCCGACTTCAAGATCGAGAAGCACTATATCGACCGGCGCATCGAGCAGATGCAGGGCGAGGGCGTGACCTTCCATTGCGGCGTCAATGTCGGGGTCGACAAGCCGGTCGCCGAACTGCTCGCCGAACATGATGCCGTGCTCTATTGCGGCGGTTCCGAAACGCCGCGCGCGGCCGGTATTCCCGGCGACGATCTCGGCGGCGTGCATGACGCGATGCCCTATCTGGTGCAGCAGAACAGGCGTGTCGGCGGCGAACCGATCCAGTCGGTGGCGTGGCCGTCGCATCCGATCCTCGCCGGCGGCCAGCATGTCGTCGTCGTCGGCGGCGGCGACACTGCCTCCGACTGCGTCGGCACCGCCTTCCGCCAGGGCGCGGTGCGCGTCACCCAGCTCGACATCCGGCCGCAGCCGCCGGAAAAGGAAGACAAGCTGTCGGTCTGGCCATACTGGGCGACGAAGATGCGCACCTCGTCCTCGCAGGCCGAAGGCGCCGAGCGCGAATTCCAGGTGGCGACGCTCGAATTCATCGGCGAGGAAGGCCAGCTGACCGGCGTCAAGTGCTGCGAGGTCGACGACAAGCGCAAGCCGATCGCCGGTACCGAATTCGTCATTCGTGCCGATCTCGCTTTCATCGCCATCGGCTTTGCCGGGCCGGCCGCGGCCGGTGTGGCGAGGGAATTGGAGGGTGAGATGAAGATCGCCACCGACAGCCGCCGCTCGCGCAATGTCGAGGCCAATGACCGCGACTACAAGACCAGCGTCGACAGGCTCTATGCGGCCGGCGACGTGCGTCGTGGCCAGTCGCTGGTCGTCTGGGCGATCCGCGAGGGCCGCCAGGCTGCGCGCGCGATCGACGAGGCGTTGATGGGGTCGAGCGTTCTCCCGCGCTGAGCCCGGCCTCAGAGCCGCGCTGCGAGACTAACGATTGATCGCGGTCGTGGTGTCGGTCGCGGCTGCGGCCTTCGGCGGCCAGGAGAAGTCGTCAGCGCGGCCGGGCGATGCAATCGGTGCCTTGCCCTCGACCACAAGCTTTTCACCGGGCAGGTCCGGATTGGCCTTAGCCGGCGGTGCCGCGCCAAGCAGCTCCGAGCCGCCGTCGAGTGCCGGATCGCTGAGCAGCATCGGCGCGGTGCGGTCGATGACGATGGGGGGCGCGGCCGGCGCCGGCGTCTCGACAGGGGCGCCCGCCGGAGCGGACGGTGTAATCATGCTTCCCGGCGCGGTCAGGCCGAGGATCTTCAGCAGCGGTTTTTCGGTGTAGAAGGCGAGCTTGCGCTTGCCCGCCTTCGAGATATTGATGCCGTCATCGGCGCGCAGCCGCACCGGCTGGCCGTTGATGTCGGGGCCGCTGGTGACGAAGGCGCCGTTCTCGTCGACAAAGCCGTCCCAGATATCGACGAATTCGCCGCCATGGCTTTCTGCGGCCTGATGGTAGATGTCGTTGAAGGCAAGCATATCCGAGGTCATCTTCGGCACCCGGAACGCCGGCATGCCGACCCAAAGGAAGGGGACCTTGGCCGCGGCGATGGCTTTGCCCAGCGCGTCGGTCCTGCGTTCATATTCCTTGGTCCAGTTCTCGGAACGTGGCTGTTCGCGCACGTCGCCCACCTTCATCGACTGGCGGTCGTTGGAGCCCAGCATGACGATCACGGCGGCGGGTTTTTCGGTCTCGATCAGCGATTTGATCTGTTCGGGCCAGTTGTAGAAATCATCGCGCACGAAGCCGGACGAGCCATTGCTGCGAACGACGATCCTGACGCCGGCATTCTCTGCGAAAGCGCTGTCGAGGCCTTCGGCGAGGCCGGCCGCCATGAAGTCGCCGACCACCAGGACGGTGCGCGCGTCCGGCGCCTTGTCGACCACCGGGATTTCCGGTTCCGCGGGCGGGCGCGGGGCGCGGGGTTTTTTCGCCTTGGGCCTGGGCCTCGGCTTCTGGATATCCAAGGGCGGCTCAATGCGCTCGCTGCGGCGCGGAAACAAAAGGTCGCGCAACGACCAGCCGCGGTTTTGCTGCTCCTGCGCCATGGCCGGCGCATGAAAGGCGCCAGCCACGCCGACGGCAAGCATGACCACGGCCAGGACGAGCACCGGCATGCGACGAACAAGCCCTGCGATGCGCGCAGCCGAAGCCAATCGTTTCCTCCGTCCCTTGGCGCAGTCCTGCCGAAAAACCGCATCGGTTTCTCGGCAAATGCCGCCCAACCAGATTGCTACAG
>NZ_RZRA01001580.1:0-588 GCF_003998945.1 Mesorhizobium sp. M7A.F.Ca.CA.003.01.2.1
CTGTTGACCGTGGTGCCGATCCTGGCGATGGAGTTGAAACCGCTGCGCGTCAATGTCGTGGCGCCAGGCGTCATCGACACGCCCTGGTGGGACTTTCTGGCCGAGGAGCAGAGGCAGGCGCTGTTTGCCGACTATGCCGGCAGGACCCCGGTCGGCCGCATCGGTCGCGCCGAAGACGTCGCCGCGACAATAGCCTTCCTCGTCTCCAACGGCTTCATGACCGGTCAGGTGCTGACCTGCGACGGCGGACTGCGATTTGCGGCCTAGCGTTCCTCGGGCGCCGACAGGCTTTCACCCTCAATTGGCTCTCTTTGGATCACCCCGCACGCTCTTTTCGCCGGGGCTGTCACCGCCCGGTCTCACCGCATCTGAAGCGGTCTTTTCCGGAACATAGGAATAATCAGGCGTATCAGCCCCATACATCTTGTTATCGATCGCCTCTTGCCAGCTGAAATCCGCGTCGGACGGTGAAACGTCGGCAATGTCATGGCGGGAGGAGCGAGAGTGCAGCCAGTTCGGGGTGATCTCTCGGACCAATTGTGCGAAGCGTCCCATCGAAACCGTTCCTTTCCTTGCCCTTTCCAGGAG
>NZ_RZRA01001581.1:0-586 GCF_003998945.1 Mesorhizobium sp. M7A.F.Ca.CA.003.01.2.1
ATCCAGGGCATCAACGTCTACGACATTCTGCGCCGCGGCACGCTGGTCCTTTCGAAGGCCGCCGTCGAGGCTCTCGAGGAGCGTTTTAAATGACCGACCTTCGTCATTACGACGTGATCGTCTCGCCGGCGATCACCGAAAAGTCGACCATGGCCTCCGAGCAGAACAAGGTCGTCTTCAACGTCGCCAAGAAGGCGTCGAAGCCGGAAATCAAGGCCGCCGTCGAAGCGCTGTTCGGCGTCAAGGTGATGGCCGTGAACACGCTTGTCCGCAAGGGCAAGATCAAGCGCTTCCGTGGCACGGTTGGCCGCCAGAGCGACGTCAAGAAGGCGGTTGTGACGCTGGCCGATGGCCAGTCGATCGACGTCGCGACGGGTCTCTGAGCAAGGCCGCGAGGACAGAACAATGGCACTGAAAAAATTCAACCCGGTAACGCCCAGCACCCGTCAGCTGGTCATCGTCGACCGCTCGGGCCTCTACAAGGGCAAGCCCGTCAAGGGTCTGACCGAAGGCCTGACCAAGTCGGGCGGCCGCAACAATCACGGTCGCATCACCGCCCGCTTCATCGGCGGTGGTCACAAACGTT
>NZ_RZRA01001582.1:0-584 GCF_003998945.1 Mesorhizobium sp. M7A.F.Ca.CA.003.01.2.1
GCGCATTGGCGATCTCGTCACGCTTGGCCGCCGCATCCTTGTCGCCTGTCTTGGCGACGAGCGCGAACCATTTGTAGGACTCCTCGAGGTTCTGCTTCATGCCGACGCCCTTGGCGGCGAGGATGCCGAGATTGAACTGGCTGTCCTTGACGCCGACGTCGGCCGCCGCCTGGAACCAGTGCGCGGCCGATTCATTGTCGGTCACGCCGTCAGCCGCCATGGCAAACAGCACGGCCAGATTGTGCATGCCGCTGGCGTTGCCCTGTGCCGCGGAAAGCTGGTACCAGGTCTTCGCCTTCTTGATGTCGCGCGCGACGCCGATGCCCTTTTCGTAGAAATTTCCGATACGGTATTCGGCCGGCGCGAAGCCGAGTTCCGCCGATTTCTCGTACCATTTGGCCGCTGCCGCCATGTCTTCCTTGACGCCGCGCGACTCGGCATAGCGCGAGCCGATTTCGAACAGCGCCTTGGCGTCGCCGCTGGCAGCGGCATCACGCAAGGCGGCCGGGCCGGCGTCAGCGGGAATGTCGAATTTTGCCGTCGTCGCCGGCGAAGCGTCCACCGGCGGAACCGCGCCCGTGGTG
>NZ_RZRA01001583.1:0-582 GCF_003998945.1 Mesorhizobium sp. M7A.F.Ca.CA.003.01.2.1
GCGCGAAAGGATTTCGGCGGTACCGGTAACGCGCGGCCCGGCGCCTACCTGCCCGGTGATGACAGCGACTTGGGCGATGAATTCGAGATCGATCAGGCCGCCGGGGATCAGCTTGATGTCCCACAGGTCGCGCGGCGGCTTTTCCTTCTCGATCATAGCCCGCATCTCCGAGGCCTCGGCCATCACCTTTGCGGCGTCGCGCGGCTGACCAAGCACCGCCGCCACTTCCGCTTCAACCTCACTGCACAGGCTGGCGTCGCCAGCTATGGCGCGCGCGCGTGCCAACGCCATGTGCTCCCAGGTCCAGGCTTCCTGGCGCTGGTATTTCTTGAAGGCATCGATATGGGTCGCCACAGGACCCTTGTTGCCTGATGGCCGCAGGCGCAGGTCGAGTTCGTAGAGCACGCCCTCCGCCGTCGGCGCCGACACAGCTGCGATCAGCCGCTGCGTCATGCGGGTGTAGTAATGCGAAGGCGCCAGCGGCTTGTCGCCATCGGACTCCTCGGCGTCCGGCGCGTGGTCGTAAAGCAGGATCAGGTCGACATCCGATCCGGCGGTCAGCTCGCGGCTGCCGAGCTTGCC
>NZ_RZRA01001584.1:0-582 GCF_003998945.1 Mesorhizobium sp. M7A.F.Ca.CA.003.01.2.1
TGCCGGCCAAGCTCATCGGCCGCGATGCCAAGAACGATCTCGCCGTGCTGAAGATCAAGTCGGACAAACCCCTGCCGACCGTCAAATGGGGCGATTCCGACAAGCTTATGCCAGGCGACCAGGTGCTGGCCTTCGGCAACCCGTTCGGCATCGGCACCACCGTCACGGCAGGTATCGTCTCGGCGCGCGGCCGTGACCTGCATAGCGGGCCGTTCGACGATTTCATCCAGATCGACGCGCCGATCAACCACGGCAATTCCGGCGGCCCGCTGGTGGATGTCGCGGGCAATGTCGTCGGCATCAACACGGCGATCTATTCGCCCAATGGCGGCAGCGTCGGCGTCGGCTTTGCCATTCCGTCGGACCAGGCCCAGAAGGTGGTGGCCAAGCTGATGAAGGGCGGCTCCATCCAGTACGGCTATCTCGGCGTTCAGATCCAGGAGGTGACACCGGATGTCGCGAGCGCCATCGGGCTCGACCATCCCGGCGGCGCGCTGGTTTCAGAGGTCAATGACGGCTCGCCGGCGGCCAAGGCCGGCATCGAGACGGGCGACGTCATCACCAGCTTTGCCGGGCAGGACG
>NZ_RZRA01001585.1:0-581 GCF_003998945.1 Mesorhizobium sp. M7A.F.Ca.CA.003.01.2.1
GTAGGGGAGTAGGGGAGTAGGGGAGTAGGGTGTGTGTTCCGCAGGTGCGATCTGCCCCTACTGTCTTACTGCCCTATTCCCTTACTCCCCTAGAGCAATCAAATGCCTTCACCGGCAAGTTCCTCCGAAATCGTGCCGACCTGGTCCTGGGCGCTGCGCATCATCGGATAGATGGCCAGCACCTTTTGCCAGGCCTCGAGCGCCGATTGCTTGTGGCCGGTCAACGCCATGATCTGCGCCAGGCCGGACAGCGCACCGAAATGGCGCGGCTCGAGCTGCAGCGTATGGTCGATGTCGGACATCGACTTGCCGTAGTTCTTCATCATGAAATGGACGGTGGCGCGCCGGTTCCAGCCCTCGGCATAAGTAGGCTGCAAAGTCACCACCTGGTCGAGGAAATCGAGCGCGACGTCGAACTTCTGGCCCTCGACGGCTTTTTGCGACCATTGCATCATCAGGTCGATCGAGGCGCTGCCGGATTGCGACCACTCGCTCCAGATGTTGCCGGCGATGCGCTCCGCCGCCTTTTCGTTGCGTTCGCGTTTCAAGTCGCTGAACAGCTGATCGAGGCGGGCTTGTTT
>NZ_RZRA01001586.1:0-581 GCF_003998945.1 Mesorhizobium sp. M7A.F.Ca.CA.003.01.2.1
GTGGCGCAGGAAGACATGGCGCTGCAGCGCACGGTCGAGATGATGTACCAGGGCCAATGGCGCTCGCTCGCGGTGTCAGCCCCGGCGCGGATCGAGAGCATCTGCCCGCTGATCGAGGCATTCCACAACGAACACGAACGCGAGTTCAACTACCGCCGCGAAGAGGCGCCGGTGTCGATCTTCCGCATCGCGGTCAAGGCGATCGGCATCGTCCCGAAAGCCGAGATACCGCGACACGAAGTCTTGCCTCATGTGCCCGAGCCGCTCGGCCGCCGCGGCGTCTGGTTCGACGGCGTATCTCATGATGCGGCTGTCTATGAACGCGACCAACTCAGCGCCGGCGCTGCCTTTGCGGGACCCGCCATCGTCGAACAGTTCGATTCCACCACCGTGGTTCCGCCGGGAATGAGCGCGACCGTCGATGGCTTCCTGAACATTCTCATCGTGACGAAAGGCTGAGACATGACAAAGCTGATTGAAACGGGCCCTGGCCTCGATCCGGTAACGTTCGAGGTGCTGAAGAACTCCTTCATCACCACCGTCGACCAGATGGCCGAACAGATGCTTCGCACCTGCTATTC
>NZ_RZRA01001587.1:0-579 GCF_003998945.1 Mesorhizobium sp. M7A.F.Ca.CA.003.01.2.1
GGATCTCTTCGCCGTCCATGCCGAGCGCCATCAGCAGCGACGTCACCGGAATCTTGCGGCGGCGATCGATGCGGGCGTGCACGACGTCCTTGGAATCGAACTCGATGTCGAGCCACGAACCGCGATACGGGATGACGCGCGCGGCAAACAGAAGCTTGCCCGACGAGTGCGACTTGCCCTTGTCATGGTCGAAGAAGACGCCCGGCGAACGGTGCATCTGCGAAACGATGACGCGCTCGGTGCCGTTGACGATAAAGGTGCCGTTCAAGGTCATGAGCGGCATGTCGCCCATGTAGACGTCCTGCTCCTTGATGTCCTTGATGGACTTGGCGCCGGTGTCCTCGTCGATATCGAACACGATGAGGCGCAGCGTCACCTTGAGCGGCGCGGCATAGGTGAGGTCGCGCTGACGGCATTCGTCAACGTCGAATTTCGGTCCTTCGAACTCGTACTTCACGAACTCCAGCATGGAGGAGCCGGAAAAATCGGAGATCGGGAAGACCGACTTGAAAACGGCCTGCAGCCCCTCGTCCGGACGCCCACCCTTGGGCTCCGCCACCATCAGGAACTGGTCATAGG
>NZ_RZRA01001588.1:0-579 GCF_003998945.1 Mesorhizobium sp. M7A.F.Ca.CA.003.01.2.1
GTCCATTCGCGGACAGCACGACCTCCGCGGCCTTCCGCGACATGCCGTATTTCCGGGCGAAGACCGCAGCGTCGTAAGGTTCGTTTTCGGCCGGTGCCGCGGACGTGATCCTGGCCTTGGTCATTGGCGGGTCCGCCTGAAAATCTCAAGCAACTCGCCTTCATTTCGGCAGCCATTCTGGAACAGCGAAAACACCGTGGCTGCCAGAAGCTGCACGTCCGACTCCCCCGACATGCGATCAAATTTGCGCTCCAGGCAGACCCGATCGAAGACGCGCTGGCACAGTTGCAGATCGGAAGGATGGAGACCGGGATTGCGCTTACGAAGGCTCGACATAAGAAGCCCCTTTCGGAGCAGCGGCCACTTTTGATGCATGTCGTCCAAAAGTGACCTCGGCTTTGGGAGAACGACATGCATAAACAAAGACCCTAAAGCGCATCGCATAAATCGGATCAAACGCGATGCGCTTTAGACGCTGTGGGTCAAAAAATGAAATCGGGCTGAGCAAGAGTCAACATCGGCCTTCATCACAGTAACTATCGTACAATTCTCCCCCCGGTCCTCCCCCTTCTTCGAACG
>NZ_RZRA01001589.1:0-577 GCF_003998945.1 Mesorhizobium sp. M7A.F.Ca.CA.003.01.2.1
GCATTTCAAGACCTCGACGAACCAGGCGCCGCGCCGCGCCAATCCCGGCCTGCCGGGGCAAGAGCTCAACATCTGGCTGCGGCTGAAGCTGATCGCCGATGCCGGGCTGGTCGGGCTGCCCAATGCCGGCAAGTCGACATTCCTGGCGGCGGTCACCGCAGCCAAGCCGAAGATCGCCGACTATCCGTTCACGACGCTGCATCCCGGCCTCGGCGTTGCCCGCATCGACGCGCGCGAATTCGTCATCGCCGACATTCCGGGCCTCATCGAAGGCGCGCATGAGGGCGTCGGCATCGGCGATCGCTTCCTTGGCCACGTCGAGCGCACGCGTGTGCTGCTGCATCTGGTTTCGGCGCAGGAGGAAAATCCGGGCAAGGCCTACAAGACCGTGCGAGCCGAGCTCGACGCCTATGGCCATGGCCTCACCGACAAGGTCGAGATCCTGGCGCTTTCCCAGGTCGACACGCTCGACGCCGATGCGCGCAAGAAGAAGGTCGCCTCGCTGAAACGCGCTGCCGGCCGCGCGCCGATGCTGTTGTCGGCGGTCACCGGCGAGGGCGTCGAGGCGGTGCAGCGG
>NZ_RZRA01000158.1:0-7496 GCF_003998945.1 Mesorhizobium sp. M7A.F.Ca.CA.003.01.2.1
GCCCCGGTCCTGGACGCTCTGGTCGTAGCCGAGTGAGTTCTGCAGGTTGCTGAGCGCCTGGTTCATGGCCAGGCTCGGCACGTCGTATTTCTGCTCGCGCGCCCTGGTCAGGAAGTCGGTGACATAGGCATCGAGCCACAGATCGCCGGAGCCCGGCCCCCACAGGCCGAAGCTGCCGCCCGAGGCCTGATAGCTCAGAACCTTGTAGATGGCGTCCTGAATGCGGCCATGGATATCTGGATCGCTGGCCATGCCGATGCCTGACGCCAATTCATTGACGTAGAGAAGCGGCATGGCGCGGCTGGTGGTCTGCTCGGCGCACCCATAGGGGTAGCGGTCGAGCGTCATCAGCAGCGAAGGCACGTCGAAGGCGGCAGCCTGCGAAACGCCGACGCTGACAGAGGCGCCGTCGAGCAGGCTTGCCGCGAGCAGCTCCTTGTCGACGCGAAGCGCGCCGCCATCGCCCTTGAGGTCGACCACCAGGCGGGTGGTGACCGGTAATTGCGCCGGGCGCACCGGCACATAGAGCGTCTGCTCGACCTTGGTGCCGTCGGCATGGGCAAGCTTGATGGTGAGCGAGGCATTGCCGGCCGTCTGAGCGATCAGCGGCACGGTTAGCGTCTGGCGCTTGCCCTGGGCGAGCGTCAGCTTCTGGGGCAGGGGCTTGTCGCCCGTCGACAGGTCGCCCGTCGTTTCGATCGAGAACGCATAGTCGCCGGCCGGACCATCGGTGTCGGCGACGTCGAGGCGCATAACGGCGGCGTCACCAGGCGCCAGGAAGCGCGGCAGGCCGGCGGTGATGACCACGGGATCGCGCACGATCACGTCGGACTGGGCGTGGCCGACCGCGTCCTTGGTCCAGGCGACGGCCATGACGCGCACGGTGCCGTTGAACTGCGGGATGTCGAAGTCGACCCGCGCCTTGCCGTCGGCGTCAAGCTCGACGACGCCGGAAAAGAAGGCGACAAGCTTTTCGGTCGGCGGGCTGCCTTGCGCCTGCATGTTGGCGCCGTCGCCGCCGGTCCTGAGCTTGCCGGCGTTGCCCAGAGAACCGTCGATCAGGCGACCGTAGATGTCGCGGATTTCCATGCCCAGCATGCGCTGGCCGAAGAACCAGTTCTCCGGATCCGGCGCCTTGTAGCTGGTCAGATTGAGGATGCCGACATCGACGGCGGCAACCATGACATAGGCATTGCTGCCCGGCTGCACGCCGGCGACCGAAACCGGGATCGACAGCTGCTGGCGCGGCATGGTCTTGTCCGGTGGCGTCAAGGTGATGGCGAGCTTCTTCGAACCCGGATCGACCTTCAGCCATTTCACGCCGATGGCGCGGGCCGGCATGCGCGTCTCCTGCGCATCGCCCGGCCGGAACAGGGTTGCGGTGACATAGGCGCCGGCGCCCCAGTCGTCGCCGACCGGAATGTCGACGGTGCTGCCGCCGGCCGGCACTGACGCCGTGATGGTCTTCAACAGCTTGTCGGAGCCGATGTTGATCAAGAGTTCGCCGGCAAAATGCGGCGAGATTTTCAGCTTGGCCACTTCGCCGGCGGCATAATTGTCCTTGTCGAGGGCGATTTCGAGGCCGTCAGGCGTTTCGGTGGTGGTCGAGGAGACATACCAGCCGGCGTCGAACTCGTAGCTGGTCGCCGGTCCTTCCGGATCGGCGGTTTCAACCTCGAGCCTGTACTGACCCCAATCGACCGGCACGGAGACCGTTGCGTCGCCGTCGGCGTTGAGGTCGACCTGGCCGTTGGCGATCGACTTGGTGAAGGTCACCGGCTCGTAATTCCACGAATTGTTGGAGCGGTACCACTGGTAATTGCGTTCGACCTTGACCAGCGTCCATTGCGCGCCTTTCAGCGCCTCACGCTTGCCGTCGGGATCGACGGCGATCAGGCTGAACTTGGCCGTGCCGCCCTGCGGCACTTCATTGTCGGCGAAATCCGGACGAATGCCGATCATATGGCCCTGCGGGCGGATGCCGATGTTGAGCGAGCGCTCGATGGCGCGGCCGCCGGTTTCACGCATCCTGACCGTCACCTTGGCGTCGACCAGCTTGGTGGTCGAGGGCAGTTGGTCGACGGAGACCGGGAAGGTCGCCTTGCCGTCATCGCCAACCACCGGCAGATCGGCGAGGGGGGTGACCGTGGGTTCGGCCGACTGCTCGTCGGCGAGACCGAAGGAAAAGCCCTGGAAACGGTCCCAGTCGCGCGAAGTCGACAGCGTCAGCTCGCCTTCCAGCGCCAAGCCTGCTGCCGGCGCGCCATAGAGGAAGCGGCCGTCAATGTCGATGTTGGCGGTTTCGCCCTGGGCGATTTCCTGCTTGTCGGCCTTCATGTCGAATTCGATGCGATCCGGCACGAAATCCTCGACCAGGAACATCTGGCTGGCCACCGCGGGCTGCTTGGGATCGGTGTAGATCGACACCGACCAGGTGCCTCGCATGGCGTTGGGGGCGAGCGGCAGGTCGACGGCATGGCCGCCGGCCGATGCGCCGTCGCTGACGATACGGCGGTCCTCGACGCCGTCGGGGCGCGAGAAGATGAAGGTCAACGGCAGGTTTTCGACCGCCTTGGCGGCACCGTCGCGAGCAAGTGCGGCGACATGAACATCCTCGCCGGCGCGGTAGATACCGCGTTCGGTCCAGGCATAGACGTCGAGCGCACCTGGCGCCGCGCGCCCGGTGACGCCGCGGTCGGACAGGTCGAAGCCGGCCCGGCCCATGTCGAGGAAGACGAAGTCATTGTCGCCCTGCTTGGCCATCAGCACGGCCGGCACCATGCCGCCGTCGCCGCGCGTCAGGCCGGGGTTGAAGACGGCATGGCCGTCGGCATCCGACGTCGCCGTGCCCAGAACCTCATTGTTCCTGGCGACCAGCGTCAGTTCGGCGCCGGCGATCGGCTTGGCGCTGCCCAGCGAACGGGCAAAGACATTGAGCCCGTCCTGACCGGTATAGGTCGACAGGCCGATGTCGGAGACGACGAACCATTGCGTGGCCATCGAGTTGTAGTCGTCGCTCTTGTTGTTGACGGCCTGGGCGGTCAGCACGTAGACGCCGGGCTTGCGCTGCGGCACCGCCTCGTCGACCGGGAAGGAGGTGGTGACCTCCTTGTTGAGGTCATTGGCGATGTCGAGCTGGCCTTGCCAGACCGGCGCGCCCATCTGCTCGGAAATGTTGGAGATGTCATAGCCGTCCAGCTGGTGCAGGAACTGGTAGCCCGACAGAAGCTGTGCCAGCGAACGATCGCCGATGCGATAGAGCTTCATCTCGGCGGCGTTCATGTTGACGGTAACGATCGGAATACCGCGGCGCGCGCCGGCCGGCAGCACGAAGCTATCACCGGTGAAGCGGGCGGACGGTGCGCGGTCCTGGACATAGATCGACAGCACCACGGGTGCCGCGGTCACTTCGCCGATTGCCGCCGGCAGGCCGGCGCGGAAGGTGACGTCGTAGTGCTGGCCATGCTCCAGCCCTTCGACGCAGATCTGCTTGTCCTTGGCCTCGACGCCCTTGGGCGGTGCATTGTCGACGGTGACGAATTGCGCGTAATCGACGCCGGTCTTGACCAGATCTTCGGAGAATTGCGCGCAGATGCGCGGCGCGCTGGTGTCGGCGTCGATGGTGTGGTCGATAACGCGGAAACCCTTGCGCGCCTTCAGATCGGCATAGTCGGCCTGGACCGCCGGCGACGGGTTCAGGGCAAGGCTCGCCTCATAGGCCTGTAGCGCCGGCCGGTAGAGATCGCGCTTGTCGAGGCCGTTGCCGAGCAGCGCCAGCACTTCGGCGCGCGTCTTGGTGGTGCGCAGTAGTTTATAGGCATTGAATGCGGCCGAAGTGCCGTTCGTCGGCAAAGTGGAAGCTTCGGATGTGCTGGCGGCGGGCTGCACGGCCAGCGTTTCACGCGCCAGGTTGAGCCAGAGCTGGCCATCATCGGGCAGTACCGAGACAGCGGCCTCGTATTTCAGCATGGCGGAGCGGTGGTCGCCGGTCAGCACGGCCTGTTCGGCGGCACTCAGCAAGGCAGCCATGCCTTCTGTCGGCTTGTCATAGGCCGGGCCGAGCAGCTTGTTGCGGTATTGCTGGGCCTGGTCGGCCATCCAGTTGGGGAAAAAGGCGAGTTCCGGCGGCGCGCCGATATCAGGATCGCCATCGATGTTGACGACCTTGCCGGCGACCGCGCCGTTGAAGGTTTTCAACTGGTTGTAGTCGGATTTGAGGAAGCACCATTTGGCTTTTTTATTGTAGGTGAAGGCGCGGCAGGCCGGGTCTCCCAGGCATGTCGTCTTGCACTGGTCGATTGTCACATTCTGGTCGGACCTGAGATCAAAACCGAAATAATCGGAATTGTCCGTTGTCGCGATACGCCGGGCCTCGGCCGCCTGCGAGACGCTGCTCCAGGCCAGGACATTGGCCCAGGCAAAAAACAGGAGAATCAGAATCGAAAGACCACGAGCCGCGCGCATTGCCATAACACCCCTCCAGACACAGCTGACGTCCGGGCATGATCAAGCTTCAGTCAGGCTTGTCAACACAAGGACGCGGCAGGGTTCCGCCTGCCAACGGTTTCCTTTCCGGTCGATGACCGGTAGTACCTCCATAGGACAGGGGATCACGCTTTCTTGCGGCGACGCAAAAGGTGTGAATTCCAAGCCCGTCCTATTTCAGACAATTGGATTGTGGCCCCTTTACGAGCGCTTCAGAACTTCATTCCAATTTTAGTTTTGTAACCTAGGTTGTCTTAATGCCGGCGCATGAAGAGCAGATGTCAGGAGGTCGCGCGCCAGGGCGTGCGCTTCCGCGCGCCCTGCTGCTGGCCATGATGTGCTCGACCGTGCTCGTCGCCGAATCGTCCCCGGCGGCCGCTTTCGAGCTTTTCGGCATCAAGCTGTGGGGATCGTCCAGCGACGAGGATGCCGACATCGTCGATCCGCTGCGCTACGCCGTGACCATCAATGCCCCCGATGCCGACAAGAACCTGGTCAAGAAGCTCGAAAATGCCTCGGCGCTGAAGAGCGACGAGGAGCGTCCGGTTTCAGGCTCGCTCGGGCTGATGGCCAAGGCGCGCAGCGACCGCGAACAGCTTGTCGCCGCGCTCTATGCCGATGCCCGCTACGAAGGCGTCGTCACCGTCACCATCGACGGCAAGCCGCTCGACGATTTGCCGCCGGATGCCGAATTCAAGGGTCCGCAGCCGGTTCCCGTGGCGATCGACATTGCTACCGGGCCGAAATTCACCTTGGGCAATATCAGGCTGCAAGGCGACGCGGCAGGACTGATGAGCGCCGATTATGGCCTGATATCAGGCGGCGACGCCGGATCCGGCGCAGTGCTCAAGGCCGAGGCGCTGATCGTGCGGACGCTGAAGGAGCAAGGCAGGCCGCTGGCAGAGGTGACGGACCGCCAGATCGTCGCCGACCATGCCACCTCGACGCTCGACGTGACGCTGACGGTCGCCGCCGGACCGGTCGCCGGCTATGGCCCGACCACCGTGGAAGGCACCGAGAAGGTCGACCGCGACTTCACCGAATACATGACCGGCCTCAAGCGCGGCCGGCAATACTCGCCGCAAGAGATCGACGATGCGCGCGACCGGTTGCTGGCGCTCGAGGTCTTCAACAGCGTGACGTTCAAGGAAGCCGACACGCTCGATGCCGACGGCAACATTCCGATCGGCGTCCAGGTCAGCGAGCGCAAGCCACGCTATTTCGGCGTCGGCGGCACTTTTTCCAACACCGAGGGGCTGGGCCTTGAGGGCTATTGGGGCCACCGCAATTTGTTCGGCCGGGCCGAGAAGCTGCGCATCGATGGCAAGATCAGCGGCATCGGCAGCAACGATCTCGGCGAACTCAACTACAATGCCGGCATCATGTTCGAGAAACCCGGTGTGATCGGACCGGCATCGAAGTTCTTCGCCAGCGTCAAGACGGTGCTCGAACATCCTGATGCCTATGACCATTTCTCGATCAAGGGCAGCACCGGACTGTCCTACGAACTGACCAAGAAGCAGACGGTTTCCGCCGAGGTGGCGCTCGACTATTCCCGCATCCACGACGCTTTCGGCAAGCACAAATACCTGATCGCCAGCATTCCGCTGCAATATGTCTACGACAACAGGGACAACCGCCTGAACCCGACCAGCGGCTTTCGGGTGCTGGCCTATGCCGAGCCGAGCTACGACATTTTGAATGGTGCGGCCTTCCTGAAGCTGAGGGGCGAAGGGTCGGCCTATCAGTCGCTGGATTCGGCTTCCAAGTTCGTGCTGGCCGAACGTGTCGCCATCGGTTCGATCGTGGGCACCGGGCTTCAGAATGTGCCGGCCGACCGGCGCTTCTATTCCGGCGGCGGCGGTTCGGTGCGCGGCTACGCCTATCAGGGCATCGGTCCGAAGGATTTCACCGGCCAGCCGATCGGCGGCCTGTCCTTCTTCGAAACCTCGGTCGAGATGCGCATCGCCATCACCGACACGATCGGCATCGTGCCGTTCGTCGATGCCGGCACCGTGTCGACCAAATCGGTTCCCGATTTCTCCGATGTCAAGGTCGGCGCCGGCGTCGGCCTGCGCTATGTCACGCCGTTCGGGCCGCTGCGCATCGACGCGGCCGTGCCGCTCAACCGCGATCCGGGCGATCCGCATTTCGGCATCTATGCCGGCATCGGACAGGCATTCTGAGCGATGAAAACAGTCTGGCGCATCCTCCGCATTGTTCTCTACACCCTGCTGATCGTGATTGCGGGAGCGATCGGCGCGCTGGTGGTGCTAACCAAGACCGAGCGCGGCCGCGACAATCTCGCCGGCATCATTTCGCGGCTGGCATCGACCGACGACCGCAAGATCACGGTCAGCGGCATAGACGGCATCTGGTCGGGAGCCCTCAGCGTCGACCATGTCGTGCTGGAGGATCGCGAGGGTGCCTGGCTGGTGGCGCGCAAGGTGGCCGTCGACTGGTCGCCGCTGGCGCTGCTGTCGAAAAACTTCAGCGCCGACCGCATCGCTGCCGAGCGCATAGAACTCGCCCGGTTGCCGGTGGCCAGCACGCAGCCGGCGCCGAGCGGCGGCACGACGACGCTGCCGGTTTCCATCGACATCAAGCAGATCGACCTGCCCGAGATCGCCCTTGGCCTCAACATGATTACCCTTGTCGGTCAGTTGGTGCCGGCCTGTCAGCTGGGTGACGATCTTGCCGTCGACCGAGAACGTGCCGATGCCGTTCCAATTGGCGAGCGGCCCGGTGCCCGAGACAATTATGTCGACCGGCGGCGTATCGGGCAGCTTGAGCAGATTGGCGATGATGCCGCCTGCCGGCTCCGAGGCCTTGAGGTCAAGATCGAGCCTGTTGTCCGCCGGCGCAAAGTGGATCTTGGCATCGACATTGCCTTGCTTGCCGTCATGGCGGGTGACGTTGAGCACCGTCTCGACCGCCAGCGGCGCGGCGTCGGCCTTGAGCATGCCCCTGGCGGCAAGTTCGGCGATGCCGCTGCCGGCCAGTTGCTGGCC
>NZ_RZRA01001590.1:0-575 GCF_003998945.1 Mesorhizobium sp. M7A.F.Ca.CA.003.01.2.1
GTGCCTGCTCGTCGTCGAAGAACTTGATCTCGATCCGGTCGGGCAGCGCCTTGTCGCCCCAGTAATTCTCATTGCGCACGAAGCTGGCGCCTTGCTTGGGGCGGAAGGATTCGAGCTTGAACGGACCGGTGCCGTTGAAAGTCTTCTCGAAATCACCGGCATAGTCGGCAGGCAGGATGACGGCATTGTAGACGTCGGAGGAGACATAGAACGGGAAGTTGCTGTTCGGACCGTCGAGATCGAAGGCGACGGTTTCGTCGTCGACCAGCTTGGCGCCGCCCTTGGACAGGATGCCCTTGTAGGCGGACAACGCCGACGAGCCGCTGGCCGGATCGACCAGCCGCTCGAAGCTCGCCACAACGTCTTTGGCGGTGACCGCGCGGCCATCGTGGAATTTTACCCCTTGCCGCAATTTGAAGGTCCAGCGGCTGGCCGTCTCGTTGGCCTCCCAGGACAGAGCCAGCTTCGGCTGCAGACCATCCTTCGGATCGTCGAGGATCAGATACTCGCCGACCTGGCTGATCACCCCGATGCTGGCCGGATCGGTGACCGAAACCGGATCGATCGCCTTGGTC
>NZ_RZRA01001591.1:0-573 GCF_003998945.1 Mesorhizobium sp. M7A.F.Ca.CA.003.01.2.1
CGTGTCGCCCGGTCCTGCCCCTGGATGCTGAGCGGGAAGGCGATGTTCTCCAGCACGTTGAGATGCGGCAACAGCGCAAAATTTTGGAACACCATGCCCATGCGGTGTCGTCGCAATTCGATGAGTGCTGCATCGGAGGTTTTCAGCAGGTCATTGCCCTCGAATTCGACCTTGCCGTGGGTCGGCTCGACCAGCCTCGACATGCAGCGCACCAGCGTCGACTTGCCGGAGCCCGACAGGCCCATGATGATGAAAATCTCGCCCTGGCGGATTTCGAGGTCGACGGCGCGCACCGCGCCGACCAGCCCGGCAGCCGTGACGTCGGCTATGCTGGCCTTGCCGTCACGTTCGCGGATGAAATTGGCCGCGTTCGATCCGAACAATTTCCAGACATTGCGGCAGGCAAGCTTTACCGGACGGGCGTCTTTTGGCGCGCCCGCCGTGTTTGGCTCCTGTTCAGTCCTGTCCGTCATTCGAACGTCCCTCTGGAATATCAACAAGTGAGGCCCGGCTGGTCAGCAGCCGGGTCTCATTTTTCCAGTCGGAACGATCACTGCGCCCAGGCTTTCCAGT
>NZ_RZRA01001592.1:0-571 GCF_003998945.1 Mesorhizobium sp. M7A.F.Ca.CA.003.01.2.1
GGACGATCGGCCGGTGCTTGTCGACTGCCTGACGCTGTGGCTGACCAACCATATGCTGGCCGAACACGATTTCGAGCTGGAATGCCGGCGATTGGCGGAGGTGCTGTCGCGGCCGCGCGGACCCTGGTTCTTGGTGTCCAATGAAGTCGGACAAGGCATCGTGCCGGACAATGCACTGGCGCGCCGCTTTCGCGATGCCGCCGGCCGGCTCAACCAGCAGGTCGCGGCGATTGCCGATACGGTGCTGCTGATGGTGGCGGGGCTGCCGCTCAAGGTGAAATGATATGACCGATATCGACGATAAGGACGAAGAGCGCCACCGCGCCAAGATGGCCAAGCGCAAGGCGGTGCAGGATGCCGAGGTGGCGAGCAAGACGGTCGAGAAGGGATTGCTCATCGTCAACACCGGCCCGGGCAAAGGCAAGACCACGGCCGCCTTCGGGCTGGCGCTGCGGATGCTCGGCTACGGCAAGCGCGTCGGTGTCGTCCAGTTCATCAAGGGCAAGTGGCACACCGGCGAGAAAGACGCCTTCGCCGCCTTCGGCGACCGTGTCGTGTGGCACGCGATGGG
>NZ_RZRA01001593.1:0-570 GCF_003998945.1 Mesorhizobium sp. M7A.F.Ca.CA.003.01.2.1
AGGAACAATGTCGAGATTACGCGGCGCGGCCAGCACGTTCGCGTGAATTGTCTTACAAAACGGTAAGCTGGATGGATCCTATCCGCGGCCTGTTTTCGCAACCAGCACCGCTGCCTGCGCTGCCGCCAGCCTGGCGATCGGCACGCGATAGGGCGAACAGGACACGTAGTCGAGGCCGACCTCTTCGCAAAAGCGGATCGAGGCCGGATCGCCGCCATGTTCGCCGCAGATGCCGAGCTTGATGTCGGGCCGCGTCGCCTTGCCCTTTTGCGCGGCCATGCGCACCAGTTCGCCGACGCCCTCGATGTCGAGCGAGACGAACGGGTCCTGATCGATAATGCCCTTCTGGCGGTAGGTTTCCAGGAACGAGGCCGCATCGTCGCGCGAGATGCCGAAGGTCGTCTGGGTCAGGTCGTTGGTGCCGAAGGAGAAGAATTCGGCTGATTCTGCAATGACATGCGCGCGGATGGCGGCGCGGGGAAGCTCGATCATCGTGCCAGTGAGATAGTCGATCTTGACCCCGGTTTCCTCCATGACGCTCTTGGCAACCGCATCGATGCGCGCCTTGAC
>NZ_RZRA01001594.1:0-569 GCF_003998945.1 Mesorhizobium sp. M7A.F.Ca.CA.003.01.2.1
CTTGCCGCGACCTTGCCCGGCCGCACCACGCTGGAAGCGGATGGCATGCTGGTGCTCAATTTGGAGGGTCATTTCGGCTTCAACGGCTCGCTGCTGCTGGCCGTGGCCCAACCTTCCGGCTTTGCCGCCTGGCTGTCGAAGGATGTCGACGAGGCGATCCGCCGCCTGCCGGCCGCCGGCTTCAAGGCCAAGGTCGACCTCTCGCAGAAGCGCCAGGCCTTCAGCGATCTCGAACTGATCCTGGGCAAGGCGAAGTTTTCCGGCCGCATCGATTCCAGCCAGCCCGACGATGCCAAGCCCTCGGTGCTGATGCGGCTTGAAGGCGGTGATCTCGATGTCGACGGGCTGGCGGCCTTCGCCTCGATCTTCGTCAGCGACAAGGGCGCCAATCGCTTTGCCGACCGCGACCTCGATTTCCAGATCAAGGCCGGGCCGGTCAACGCCGGTGGGTTGACCGCCGACACGGTCGACACGGCGCTCAGGCTGCGCGACGGGCTGCTCGAAATCGACCGGCTTTCGGTGGGCGGGCTGGCCGGCGCCTCGATCAGCGCCACCGGCCGGATCAAGGA
>NZ_RZRA01001595.1:0-568 GCF_003998945.1 Mesorhizobium sp. M7A.F.Ca.CA.003.01.2.1
ATCTTGGGCTCGGTCACGCCTGCAGCGGGCGGCGTCGCCGGCGCTGCAGGAGCCGGTGTTGCGTCGACCACGGCTGGCGCTGGGGCGGCTGGCGCCGGAGCGGTTGCGGGGGCTTCGGCTGTGGGAGCAGCCGGCGCGGCGGCCGGAGCAGCCGGCTTTGTCTCGGGTGCGGGAACGGTCAGCAATTCGGCCGGCTTGCCCGGCTCCTCGACCATGGCCAGCACCTGGCCGGCCGCATCCTTGGGAACCGAAACGACGGCGGTCTGCACCGAGGGCGTTACGACGTCACCGGTGGTCGCGCGCAGCGCGATCGTATAATCGCCGGGCTTCAGCGGATCATCGAGAATGATAACGAAGGCGCCATCGGGACCAGCGACCGTCGAGCCAAGCACCGTCGAGCCATTGAGGATTTCGACCTTGGCGTTGGGCGCCGCATTGCCGGCGACGACAATCGAGCCATTGCTTTCAACGCGCACGACGTCGAAAGACGGTGCGACCGGACCGGCCGCAGCCGGCGCGTCCGCGGCCGGTGCGGCCGGTGCCGTTGCCTGGGGCACTGCGGCGGGAG
>NZ_RZRA01001596.1:0-563 GCF_003998945.1 Mesorhizobium sp. M7A.F.Ca.CA.003.01.2.1
AGATCGGGTTGAGGCCGTTGAAGACGATATCGACACCTTGCGTGGCGCGGATGAGGGCCTCGCGGTCGAGAGCGTCACCGGCAACGGCCGTGGCGCCCTTGAGTTCGGCCGGTACCTTGCCGTTGCGGGTGACGGTGCGGACCTCGTAGCCCGCGTCGATGAAGGCCTTGGCGACCACGCGGCCGAGCCGGCCACCGGCACCGAGAATTGCGATCTTGGTCATTGGAAGCACTCCTGGTTGGGATTTAGGTGGTCGGTCGGGCGATCGGTACCAGCGACAGCGCGATCGGGATCAGCGACAAGCGCGATCGGGATCAGCGGCTGCCGAAGAGGTCGCGGTTGCTGCCCTGTGTGACCGGCTTCCGGATGGCCGCATCGGGGTTGTGAATCGAAGCGGTGGTCGTGTCGTCGGTGCTGGTGGCGGCCGGCTGGCTGGCGTCGTTCGAACCAAACTTGTCGCTGCCGGCAAAAGCGGCGCTGACGGAAATGAGGATAGCGGCGGTGGTGAGAGCGATCTTGGTCATCTGAGTTCTCCTGGTAGGTGTTTGCAGTCCGTGTTGGTG
>NZ_RZRA01001597.1:0-562 GCF_003998945.1 Mesorhizobium sp. M7A.F.Ca.CA.003.01.2.1
CCCCGAACATTGCCCCGCCACGAGGCATCCATGCCGCCGACCTCCACTTCGGTCAGCGTGCCGCCGATCTGGATGCCGGCGTGATTGTGCAGGATGTCGATGCGCCCATGCCTGTCGAGCGTGCCGGCAATGAGCTGTTCGACCGCCGCATCATCAGCGACATCGGTCGTGATCGCCTCGGCTTGGCCACCGACCGCGCGGATGTCCGAAGCCGTTGCTTCGCCGGCGGCCTGATCCCTGTCGGCGATGACGACCACCGCGCCTTCCCTGCCCATGATCATGGCGCCGGCGCGCCCGATGCCGGAGCCGGCGCCTGTCACCACGGCGATGCGGTCTTTGAGGATCATGATGCGGCTTTCAGTTCGACGGCTTGCGCTGGCGCAACTGCCATTGGGCAAGCACCACGAGCAGCACGGAAGCGACGAGCACGATCGTCGCGATGGCGTTGATCTCCGGCGTCACGCCGCGCCGGATCGACGCGAAGACATAGATCGGCAGCGTCGTCTGCGCGCCGGCGACGAAGAAGGCGATGATGAAATCGTCGAAGGAGAAGGTGAAGGCG
>NZ_RZRA01001598.1:0-560 GCF_003998945.1 Mesorhizobium sp. M7A.F.Ca.CA.003.01.2.1
GTTGAGGCGCGTGCCGGCGCGGCGCACCACCAGCGTCTGCACCGGCGCGTACCTGCTGGCACGGGCGGGATTGCTCGACGGCCGCCGCGCCACCACGCACTGGGCCAGCAGTCACGACTTCCACCGCCGCTACCCGAAGGTCAGGCTGGATGCCGAGCGTATTTTCATCAGGGATGGCGACATCTGGACGTCGGCCGGCATCTCGGCCGGAATAGACCTGGCGCTTGCCCTCGTCGAAGATGACCTTGGCGCTGAAGTGGCGCGCCGCACCGCACAGCAGATAGTCATGCACCAGCGCCGGCCGGGCGGCCAGTCGCAATTCTCGGCCTTCGTCGAACTGGGCGGGCGAACCGGCCGCTTCGCCGCGCTGATCGAGTGGGTGCGGGCAAACCTGGCCGAACCGCTGACCGTCGAATGCCTGGCCGATCACGCGGCCATGAGTCCCCGCAACTTCGCCCGCGCCTTCACGTCCGAGACCGGCGTCACGCCGGCAAAGGCGGTAGAGCGCATGCGCCTCGATACGGCCCGCACGGCGATCGAGACCAGCCATCTCCCGCTTG
>NZ_RZRA01001599.1:0-560 GCF_003998945.1 Mesorhizobium sp. M7A.F.Ca.CA.003.01.2.1
GGTCACGGCATCCTTCAGCCTGTTTCCGGAAGGCGATGATTCCAAACGTGAAATGCTCTGGTCGCTCAAGAAGATCGACGGCAAGTGGAAGATATCGGACATCGCTTCCAAAACCAGCGACTGGACGCTCAGCGCGCTGGAATGCATGGCCGGCCAGACGCCGGAGTGAAGCGATGGCCCACCGCCGGTTCGTGGCACTGTCGGGTGTGTGCCTGCTGGCGGCTCTGAGCGGCGCCGCCGCGCAAGGCTTGTTGGGTGCGCCGCCGGCAAACGCCCCGGCCGACACCCAGCCGAGCGACAGCGCTGCACCGCCCGCAAATGCGCCGGGCGGAGCGGCAGAACCGGCCACGCCGCCGGTTGGATGGTCGCCGGCCGAAGCCGCGCCCGCCGCACCGATCCAGCCGGGCTCGCCGACCGCCGTTGTGCGGCCGTTTTACGATCAGGTCGGGCTGGAGATCGATCCGGCCGAGCGAAGCCATTTCATCGATCCAGCCAAAACCGTGCTCGACAAGAGCGACGCCTTGCGCAAATCCGGGCAGGGCGAGTGCCTCGACCCCAAC
>NZ_RZRA01000159.1:0-7491 GCF_003998945.1 Mesorhizobium sp. M7A.F.Ca.CA.003.01.2.1
GCCTTGTTTTACGGCTCCTACGAGCGCTCTCAATCGAACTTCGAACGATCGGATTACAAGGCCGAAGGCCTGCCCTCGCCTGACGAATTGGCCCTGCTGGAGCCATTCCGGGCCGAGTTGCCGCCAGAGGTTTTCGGTGAAGCGGTAACACAGCCCCTGTCCGACGGTTCGGGCCATGACCGCAAGCTGCTGGGCGAGGCTTCGAGATTGCTTGCGCAAGCCGGCTGGAAGCGCGACGGCAGTTTCGTCGTCAATGACAAGGGTGAGCGGCTGCGGGTCGAAATGCTGGCGGAGGACGATGGCATCGTTCGTATCTACACCCCGTGGTCGGAGAATATGAAGGCGATCGGGATCGACGCATCGATCCGGCAAATCGATTCGGCGCAGTATGAGCAGCGGCACAGCAATTACGACTTCGATCTTGCCTTGCTGCATTGGTCGATCGGGGCGACGCCGACTGACGACAGCCTGCAGATGCTCTATGATTCCCGCATGGCGAAAATCCCGGGGCAGCGCAACTATCCCGGCACCGAAAGCAAGGCCATCGACGCCCTGATCGCGGCAGCAGCCAAGGCGAAAGACCGTATAGAACTCGTCACGGCGCTCAGAGCGCTCGACCGGGTCTTGCGCGCGCGGCTGGACTGGATTCCAACATACTATCTGGCGAATCACCGCGTCGCCTATTGGGACATGTTCGGCTTTGTCGAACAGAAGCCTGATTTCGGCTTTCCGGTCGAGACGCTGTGGTGGTTCGATAAGGGCAAGGCGGCAAGAATTGGCAAAGGCTGAGATGTTCGCTCAACGAGGGCAGAAGGCCTGATGGGCGCCTATATCCTGCGCCGCATCCTTTTGATGATCCCGACGCTGTTCGGCATCATGGCGATATCCTTCGCCGTCATCCAGTTCGCCCCCGGCGGTCCGGTCGAACAGGTCATCGCCCGGCTGACCAATCAGGGCGGCAGCGACCGCCTCGGCGGTGGTGGCGGCGACGCGGGTGCCGGCGGCAATTTCGATGCCGCCGGTGACGTCAGCTCGAAATATCGCGGTGCGCAGGGGCTCGATCCGGAATTCATCAAGAAGCTGGAAAAGCAGTTCGGCTTCGACAAGCCGCCGCTCGAGCGCTTCGGCATGATGCTGTGGAACTATGCCCGCTTCGATTTCGGCGACAGCTATTTCCGCGACATTTCGGTGCTCGACCTGATCCTGGAAAAAATGCCGGTGTCGATCTCGATCGGGCTGTGGATCACGCTGTTGTCCTACCTGATCTCGATCCCGCTCGGCATCCGCAAGGCGGTCAAGGACGGCACTCCCTTCGACGTCTGGACCAGCGGCGTCGTCATTGTCGGCTATGCCATTCCGGGCTTCCTGTTCGGCATCATGCTGATGGTGCTGTTTGCCGGCGGGTCTTTCTTGGACTGGTTTCCGTTGCGCGGCCTCACCTCGGACAATTGGGATCAATTGTCGTGGTGGGGAAAGATCGTCGACTATTTCTGGCACATGACATTGCCGCTGACCGCGCTGGTGCTGTCGGCCTTCGCCACCACGACGCTGCTGACCAAGAACTCGTTCCTCGAAGAAATCCGCAAACAGTATGTGGTGACGGCGCGGGCCAAGGGTCTGTCGGAACGGCAGGTGCTCTACGGCCACGTCTTCCGCAACGCCATGCTGATCGTCATCGCCGGTTTTCCCGGCGCCTTCATCTCGGCCTTCTTCACCGGCTCGCTGCTGATCGAGAACATCTTCTCCCTCGATGGCCTCGGTCTGCTCGGCTTCCGGTCGGTGGTCGAGCGCGACTATCCGGTGGTGTTCGCCAATCTCTACATCTTCTCGCTGCTGGGGCTGTTCGTCGGGCTCTTGTCCGACCTGCTCTACACCTGGGTCGATCCGCGCATCGATTTCGAGCGGAGAGACGTCTGATGTCGGAGGCTACAGTCCCCGTCAACGCGGCACCCGCGCGGATCAAGCGGCCGTTTCTGTCGCCGCTCAACAAGCGCCGCCTGCAGAACTTCAAAGCCAACCGCCGCGGCTACTGGTCGCTGTGGATCTTCCTCGTCCTGTTCGTGCTGTCGCTGTTTTCCGAGTTCATCGCCAACGACAAGCCGATCATCGCTTCCTACAAGGGCGAAATCCTGTTTCCGGTGCTGGTCGCCTACCCCGAGGAAAAATTCGGCGGCTTCTATGCCGTCACCGATTATCGCGATCCGGTCATCCAGGACGAGATCAACGCCAATGGCTGGATGATCTGGCCGCCGGTGCGCTACTCCTATCAGACGGTCAACAACGCTATTCCCGAAGCAGCACCGGCCAGGCCGTCGTGGCAGTATGACGCCAAGACACGCTGCAACCAGTATCCGCAGGGTGCTGCCGACCCCGCCTGCATCGTCGGCAACTGGAATTGGTTGGGCACCGACGACCAGGCGCGCGACGTGCTGGCGCGCGTCATCTACGGCTTCCGCATTTCGGTGCTGTTCGGCCTGATCCTGACCGCCGGCTCGGCCTTGATCGGCGTCGCGGCCGGCGCCGTGCAAGGTTATTTCGGCGGCTGGACGGATCTCTTGTTCCAGCGTTTCATCGAGATCTGGTCCGCCATCCCGGTGCTCTATCTCCTGCTCATCGTCGCCGCCATCCTGCCGCCGGGCTTCTTCATCCTGCTCGGCCTGATGCTGCTGTTCTCCTGGGTGGCGCTGGTCGGCGTGGTGCGGGCCGAGTTCCTGCGCGCCCGCAATTTCGAATATGTCAACGCGGCCCGGGCGCTCGGCGTGCCCAACCGCACCATCATGTTCCGGCACCTGCTGCCTAATGCCATGGTGGCGACATTGACCTTCATGCCCTTCCTGCTCTCGGGCTCGATCTCGACGCTGACCTCGCTCGACTATCTCGGCTTTGGCCTGCCGCCCGGCTCCGCCTCGCTCGGCGAATTGCTCAAGCAGGCGCAGCGCAACCTCAATGCGCCGTGGCTCGGCATTTCCGGCTTCGTCGTCATCTCGCTGATGCTGTCCCTGCTGGTCTTCGTCGGCGAGGCGACGCGCGACGCCTTCGATCCGCGCAAGACGTTCAGATGAGCGAAGCCCCCTTGCTCAGCGTACAGGACCTCAGCGTCGCCTTCAGCCAGGGCGGCGGCCAGTCGACGGCTGTCGACCACATCTCGTTCGACATCGCCAAGGGCGAGACGGTGGCGCTGGTCGGCGAATCCGGCTCCGGCAAATCGGTCTCGGCGCTTTCGGTGCTGAAGCTTTTGCCCTATCCAAGCGCCAGCCACCCCTCGGGAAAGATCGTGTTCCAGGGCAACGACCTGCTGGCGATGAGCGAGAAGCAGTTGCGGCAGGTGCGCGGCAACAAGATCACCATGATCTTCCAGGAGCCGATGACCTCGCTCAATCCGCTGCACACGATCGAGCATCAAATCGTCGAGATCCTGAAGCTGCACCAAGGCATGGCCGACCGCCCCGCCAAGGAGCGCACCCTGGCCCTGCTCAACGAGGTTGGCATCCGCGATCCGCACAAGCGCCTCGATGCCTATCCACACCAGTTGTCCGGGGGCCAGCGCCAGCGCGTGATGATCGCCATGGCGCTGGCCAACGAGCCCGAACTGCTGATCGCCGACGAGCCGACGACGGCGCTCGACGTCACCGTTCAGGCGCAGATCCTCGAACTGCTGGCCGGCTTGAAGAGCCGCAAGGGCATGTCGATGCTGTTCATCACCCATGATCTCGGCATCGTGCGCAAGATTGCCGACCGCGTCTGCGTGATGACCAAGGGCAAGATCGTCGAGACCGGCCCGACCAACGAGATCTTCGTCAATCCGCAGCATGCCTACACAAAGCATCTGCTGGCGGCCGAGCCGAAGGGCAAGCCGCCGGCCGCCAATGCCGACGCCAAGCCCGTCATGACCGGCAAGGACATAAAGGTCTGGTTCCCGATCAAGCAGGGCTTCTTCCGCCGCACCGTCGACAATGTGAAGGCAGTGGACGGCATCGATGTCACCGTGCGCGCCGGCCAGACGCTCGGCGTGGTCGGCGAATCCGGCTCCGGCAAGACGACGCTCGGCTTGGCGCTGGCGCGCATGATCTCGTCGACCGGCATGATCCAGTTCAACGGTCGCGACATCAACCAGCTGTCCTTCAATGCAATGCGGCCGCTCAGGCGCGAATTGCAGATCGTCTTCCAGGATCCGTTCGGCTCGCTCAGCCCGCGCATGTCGATCGCCGAGATCATCGAGGAAGGCCTCAAGATCCACGAGCCGAAGCTGTCGCCCGACGAGCGCGACGACAAGGTGGCCGCCGTGCTGAAGGAGGTTGGGCTCGATCCGGCGACCCGCAACCGCTACCCGCACGAGTTTTCCGGCGGCCAGCGCCAGCGCGTTGCCATCGCACGCGCCATGGTGCTCAACCCGCGCTTCGTCATGCTGGACGAGCCGACATCGGCACTCGACATGAGCGTGCAGGCGCAGGTCGTCGACCTGCTGCGCAGCCTGCAGGCCAAGCACGATCTCGCCTATCTCTTCATCAGCCATGATTTGAAAGTCATCCGGGCGCTCGCCAACGACGTCATCGTCATGCGCAATGGCAGGATCGTCGAAGCCGGCCCTTCCCAGCAGATTTTTGAAAATCCGCAAACCGACTATACTCGGGCGCTGATCTCGGCCGCCTTCAAGATCGAGACGGCACCGGTCGGCATCGTCAGCGAGTGATTTGCGTAAAGAGGGACTAAAGGACCGCAATGGAAAAAGGCCGCATCCTGCTTGCCGTCACCGGCTTTCATCCGCAGCGCTGGCGCGACCTGCTGTCGGCCGAACGCGAGGTGGTGCTGGAGCCGGACGGCGCCAGCGACCCCTCGATCACCTATGCCGTTGTATGGAAGCAGAAGCCGAACATCCTGGCGTCGCTGCCCAATCTGCGCGCCATCTTCTCGATCGGCGCCGGCGTCGACCATATCTTCGCCGATCCCGGCCTGCCCGACGTGCCGATCGTCAAAATCGTTGCCGACAACCTCACCCAGTACATGACGGAATATGTCGTCTGGCGGGTGCTCGACCATCACCGCCAGGGCCTGCTCTACCGGTCGCAGCAGTCGAAGAAGATCTGGCATGAGCCGCAGCAGAGGCCTGCCGGTGACATTTCGGTCGGCATCATGGGCCTCGGCAGTCTCGGCCGCGCCGCGGCCTCGGTGCTGCTCTCGCTCGGCTTTGCCGTCAATGGCTGGTCGCGCACCGACAAGGCCATGCAAGGCGTCGCGACCTATTCCGGCGAAGCTGGATTGATCCCCTTCCTCAAGGCAACCGACATCCTGGTGGTGCTTCTGCCGCTGACGCCGGAGACCAAGGGCATCATCAACTACGGCGTGCTGAAGGAGCTGCGGAAACGCAACGGCCTCGGCGGCTCGGTGCTGATCAATGCCGGGCGTGGCCGCCTGCAGAAGGATGCCGACATTTTGCGGGCGCTGGATGACGGCACGTTGAAGGAGGCAAGCCTCGACGTGTTCGAGGTCGAACCGCTGCCGAAGACCAGTCCGCTGTGGGGGCATCCGAAAGTGTTCGTGACGCCACACGCGGCGGCGACCTCCGATCCGGTGCATCTGGCGCCGATCATGCTGCGCCAGATGGACGCCTTCGAACGCGGCGAAAAGCTCGACAATCTGGTGGACCGCGATGCAGGGTATTAGCCAGGACAAGGCCTCATCGGGCCAGGTCCCACTCCCGGAAGCACTTCTTGATTGCCCGCAGTGACGATAACTGCACCTTTGGCAGATCAATCTGCTCGAACATAGCCAGGTAGCGTTTGCGATTTTTCGGCGTGGCGACAGTGATATGGCGGATCATATCCCATTTGACGCTGTCGCGCCCGCCCTCCAAGGCACCGCGCCTCTCCCGCTCCAACAACGTCCGGCGAAAATAGCGCAACAAACTTGCGGGTGTGGAAATGTCCAACAGGATCAATCCCGTCGCCCGCCGAAAACGTTGCGGCATACCTACCGAATAATTCCCATCCATCACCCAACGCTCTCCGGCGATTGCGGCGTCGTGCAAGGCAATGAATTCGTCCCTTGGGCGCGCTTCCCAATCCGTGTTCGGGAGATGGAAGAGCTGATCGAGGTGAACAGTCGCCAGATCACGCTTGCGGGCAATCGCGTCGGCGAGGGTCGACTTGCCACTGTTGGACGGCCCCAAGATACATATGCGGTCCCCGAGCTCCGAGAGATGCATCCGATCGTGCCCTGCAAGGTGGTTTGTTGCCTGCGATTCTCGACCCGTAGCCGCCTCCGACCTCTAGCCAGGCAGAGCGATCTTCTTCTGCTTCTCCGGCTGGCCGCAGTCGCGTCGGTCGATCGACCGGTTCATGGCATCGATCTCACCGCTCGCCTTGTCGGTATCGCGCTTGGCCTTGGAGCGCATGTCCGGCGTGAACGGGCCGAAGCCCATCGCCGGATTGGAGAAGGTCGGCTTGGCCTTGATCGGCAGGTTGTATTGCTGCGCCAACCCGTTGCGCTGCGCCAGCAACTGGTCGCACGGCACGGTGTCGTATTGCAGGGAGGACTGGACGTTCGCATCCTGCTGTTCCGACATCGACGTGCCGCCGACACAGCCGGCGGTCAGCAGGCAAGAGGCCAAGATCATCATGTTCCAGCGCATCGGCTATGCTCCTCCTGATATCCCGCCCTGACGCGAGCAGATCGCAAATATCAGTCGCGCATGCAAATCGGACTTTTTCACAGCAGGAATATTTGCGAGGCGGCGAGGCTGCCCCTCCGCAGGCGCGTGGCTGACGGAGCATCAAACGAAAAACCCGCCTGTGCGGCGGGTCACTGGCGCAAATCAGCACCATGAGCGAAAATGTACCATAGCTGAGGGCAGGGCGTCAAGAAAAAATTCCTATCGCACCCGACGAAAAGCTGCCGACACCGCCGACCGGCTGTCGTCAGGTCTTTTGTTCAGCTGAGTTCGGAGCCCTGGCCACAACGACCAACCCGTTGACGTGTTCCCCGCGATCCTGCCGGATCGCGGTTGGTTCCAGTGACAGGACCGAAAGCCCGTTGGCGGCCAGCACGTCGAGCACATAGCGTTGCGCATGCGCATAGCGGCGTGACGGCAGCAGCGCGAAATCGCCATCGCCAGCCAGCGTCTCGACGGAAAACGCGAACAGGCCATCCGTGGCCAGCAAGCCGGCAATCGTCTTCACCACGCCGCCCAGCGCACCGACATAGATGAAAACATCGGCCACCGTCACCAGATCGGCTTTCGGACCGGCATAGGGAAAATCCCGCAGATCAGCCTTATCGAGGAAATCGTAGACGCCCTTGGCCCGCGCCTTTCTCAGCATTTTGGCCGAAATGTCATACCCCTCCAGCCGGTCGGCGATCGGCCGCAGCCTCTGCCCCATCAGGCCTGTGCCGCAGCCGAGATCGAGCGCCAGCGCGAAGCGGCCCGGCCTTGCCGCTCGAATGGCCTGGTCGAGCATCCCAGGCAGGCGGTAACCCAGCCTGCCGACCAGGGAC
>NZ_RZRA01000015.1:0-18997 GCF_003998945.1 Mesorhizobium sp. M7A.F.Ca.CA.003.01.2.1
CTTGTGCGTGCGATTGGAGCCAAGCGACTATTCGGTCGTACGTGACGAAGGCGAAGATCCCAGGCTCACCCACGGTTGTGGCCGGAGGGGTGTCGGGCGACTTCGCCTTGCTTCGAACCGGATGGCCATCCGGTTCGAGGCTCAGTCGCTTCCATCGCACAAAGTCCTCTGCGTGCAGATACAAGGGGTTAACCTCGAAGAGTCAGTGTCGGAGAAAATAACGTGCTGATTCATCGGACTTTAGGGCCGAGCTTGTTGGTCGCTCGATAAAAAGCATGATTTTAGGCGGAAGCTGTCCTGCATGCAATTTCAGCACTTGTTTACCCAATTCCTTGTCTGCTTCCGTGAGACGATGGTTCAGGCGAAGGTAGTCGGTCCAGGTCGGCGTGCGGAATGTCTCTATCCATTGCATAGGCTCCTGAAGGTTGCGCTGGAGAGTCCAATGACGAGCGCCGACGCGACTGTGCACATGCCGGCGCGCCCGCATGAGTTCCAGGAATGCTTCGCGATTTTCCTCGGGCACTAGGTACTCGACTTTGACCACGATGGGACCGCTTCTTGGCTTGAGATTGAGGGCGACTGCCGGTGCGTCGAAGTCCTCCAAAGCATCTGGATCGGATTCGCGGCGCTCGCGAAGGGGAAACAGGAGGCCCGTGGCGGCGACCAGCAGAAGGGCTCCAGCGGAGCCCTCCAGTGCCAAGGTCAGTGAATGGTTCTGGGCCACCGTGCCCCACACCCAACTGCCCGCTGCGATGCCGCCATCGATCAATGCATAGTAAATCGAGATGGTGCGCCCCACGACCCAGCGCGGGCTTGCCAGTTGCACGGTCACGCCGACCCCGGACCAGGCGGTGACCCAGCCCGCGCCACCCATGGCGAGTGCAATTGCCGCCACTGCAATCGAAGAAGTCAGCGCAAGCGAAAGGGAGCATGCCGCGCAGGCGACGCATGCGAGCGTCATCAGCCGCTCTTGTGACAAGCTCCGTCTGAACACGCTGTTCGAGATGCCGGCGAAGACGGCGCCTGTCCCGAATCCGGCCATGAGCGTGCCATAGGCGAGCGGTCCGCCTCCCAGCTGGTCGCGGACAACCAGCGGCAGCAGCGCGAGAATGGCGATGCTCGCCAGACCAAAGAGGGTTCCGCGAGTGATCGCCGTCTTAATCTCCGACGACATCGCCGTGAAGCGTAGCCCGTCATAGATCGCCGTCCTCATCGACTCACGTGGGAGAGGTGATGAGCGAACCATCCACTTGCAGCGCCATATGGTTACCAAAGGGACCAGATAGGTAAGACTGGTTACGGCGAAAGCCGTCATCAGCCCAAAAGAGGCAACTACTATGCCACCGAGCGCCGGGCCTACGGTCCGAACAGTGTTGAAGCCAACGGAGAGGAGCGTGACGGCGGCGGGAACGTCGCGTCGGTTCACCATATCGCCAACCGAGGCCTGCCAGGCTGGATCGTGGAGAGCGCCGCCGCATGCGATCAAGAAGCTGAAGCCGAGGATCATCCACGGATCGACAAAGCCCAGCACCACAAAAGCCGTCAGCATCGCAGATGCCAATACCATAAGGCACCGGCCGGCGAACATGACCCGGCGCCGGCTGAAATTATCAGCCAAGGCCCCGGCGAAGACGGATAAGATGAACGCTGGCAGGTTTGAAGAAGCCTGAACCAGCGCGACCATCAGATCGGAAGTCGAAATCGTAGCCATCAGCCAGCTGATGGCAACAGTCTGCATCAACCAGCCGAGCGAGCTGACCTGCGTGGCGAACCAGATTGAACGAAAGCTCGGATTTCTGAGGGGCGCAAATGCTCCTGGCGAATTTGGATCGGCGACTTGGTCCGCAAGACTGCTCATCAATCTAACTCTTGCCTATGAGCCAGTTTTACATTGCTCCGACAGCCAGCAGCCGCCCAACCCGTTGAAGGTCCGAATCGGCCAATGTGCGCAAATAGTTACAACGCCCGGCAGGAGATTGAACTCGCTGCCGGGCCGATGCGCCTTGGGAGGAGGCGTAGTTGGAACCTTTGTGAAGACTTGGAACCAGCCGCATCAGGCCAGCCTACACTTACAATATGAGGATCAGACCACTCCAGGATTTTAGTGCATTGAATGGGTACTCTTCCAGCAATCCTCGCCAACAAATGCAGGAGATCGGCGTCGAGCTCCTAAATCTGCATAATATCGGTGATTCGCGGGCGAGCAGTGCAGTGGGCACATTCTCCAAGCTAAACGCTGAACGGGCTTTTTGCTTCTCAAATCGCCATAACAGGGAGAGATGGGCAAATACTACTTCAATATGCTCCCAAGGACGCTGAGTTGACTGCAGCCTCAGCAGAGCTCTCCGCGTGCCTTTTTGCGGCTCCCCGCGGTGCTCGCGCCCGCCGCGCCTGCAAAGGCTTTCCTCAACAGTCGTTCAGTTCGAGCAGCCTTTGCCAACTCTGACTCAAAAGCTGCCCGACTGGATTGACGGCCTCAGCTTCTTCGGCGGGTCACTGAGGCGATCCGTCTGCTACAACCTGGTGTGGCCAAGGCGCTGTGGTTCGCGCCGACGCTGAACGCGACCGTTGCGACAATGACCGAGCAGTACGACACTGCCATATTGATCGCTGGGAAGCGCGCGAAGGGTAAATTCAACTTGCCCACCACCGCGATCAAATGTGCGCCGGGTAATGGCGCCGCTAACAGGATCGACCACCGGAACCGGTTACCGGCAGAGTCGGTCTGCATCCGGGAATTGCAGGGCCATCCTGTGTATAGGCTTAAATTGCGCTATTCTTCTCTACTGTGACAGGCGGGAGCCGCCGTCGACGGGGATCACTGCGCCCGAGACGTAGAACGCGTCGTCCGAAGCAGGAAGGCGATCACCGCCGCCTGCTCCTCCGGCGAGGAGACGCGCTCGAGCGGATTGGCGCGACCATCAGGCGTTGGTAGCTGCGTACGTGCAGCGCTCGAGTCATGTCGGTGGGGACCACGCCGGGCGCCACCGCATTCACGGTTATACCCTACAGGCCCTGCTCGCCGGCCTGCTGGAGCGTGAGATACGCGATCCCGGCCTTGGCCACCGAATAGCCTACCGTTCCGGGATAGCCCGTAAGCCCGAGGATCGAGCTGACATTAATGATCCGCCCGCCCGGCTGGCGCATCCGCGGCCGCAACTCGCGGGTCAGGCTGATGACTGCACGCAAGTTGATATCGATCAGCGGGAACAAAAGGCATCGTCAGTATCGGCGAGCGACTTCGAACCGCCAATGCCGGCATTGTTCACGAGGACGTCGAGCGTCTCGATCCTTGCGGCATCCAAGGCGGCCAGAACCCGCCCTGCGGCGTCGGGCATGGCCAGATCGCAGACGAGCGCCGTCTGGCCAAGGCCCGCAGCTGTGTCGTGCACTTTATCCAGAACATCCACTAGCAACACCCACGCCTCTTCCGAGCCAAGCCACGCCGCTGTTGCGGCACCGATCCCGCGCGCCGCGCCGGTGACGACGACAGTGTTTCTGACCGGAGCTTAGGCAAGGCTGCCTCCGTCGACCGTAAGCGCGGCGCCGATGGTGAAGCCCGCCGCATCGTCCAGCAGATAGCCGACAGCTGTCGCCACCTCGGACGGCAACCCCATTCGGCCCATCGGATGCGCAGCGATGATCTTCGTCCGGCGCTCGACCTGTGCCGCTTCTCCCCGGGCGAAGGCGACGCCGGCCTCGGCCAACGGCTGGCGATGGTTCCGGGGCAGACACAGTTTGCGCGGATATTTCTGCCGCGTGGTTCAGCGCCAGCGTGCGAGTCATCATCACAACCGCCGCCTTGGTCACCGAATAGATCGGCACGTCCTTCGAGGCCTGCAGACCAGCAGTCGAGCTGAAGAGCACCACCGATCCGCGGCCAAGCTCGCGCATCTGCGGGATGCAGCTTGCAGATTCGCCAAATGGCCCCGACGTTGAAGCTGAACATGGCTTCGTACCCTTCACGTCTATCAGCCGCTTCATCGCACCGTAATGCCAGCGGCCGCGACCAAGCCCTCAACCGGCCGGCCAAAGCTCTCGCGGGCGAGGTCGACCAGCCCTTCCAGCATCGCCGGATCGGTCACGTCGCAGACAACTCAACGGGCACCAGGACAGGCGGCCAGAGTTTGGTCCAGAGCCTCTTGCGACAGGTCAGCCAACACCAAATCCGCTCCACCCGCCGCCAGCAGTTTGGCACTGGCCGGGCCAAGCGCGCCACCCGCCGGTAATCAGCACCGTTTTTCCGGCAAAGGTCGTGTCAATCAAGATTGTAGTCCTCCTCCAAGATAAGAACTCCCACTGTACCCGCTCTGAAAGCGAATACCGGACAGCGGATGATCCGCGTCATTCCAAATCCATTGGTGACCGCCGCAACGGTCGAGGCGCAGGACGGCTTGCGCCGCCCCAAGAACACCGCACTCTACCGGCGTTCCTGTCTGAGAGTTTTCAGAGACATGAGGACGCACGCTCGGCGACCTGATGATGTGTGGCGAACCAAACGTCACCCTTTGCTTTGGCGCGTCGAATTAATTCTTCTACGATCCAGATCCGTGAGCGATATCCAATGACGTGTGGATGCAGAGTCAGCTGAAATAAATCGGCATCTTGATAGGCCCCTTCGAACTCCCGAATAAATACAGAAAGCACGTCGTCGACTGATAAATCTGGCCGTGAAGACCCATCGGGACTCATCCAAAGATAAGTGGCATCGTCTCGAATCCATTCGACCGGTATTTCAATCACTCCCGTGGGTTCCTCGTCTTCCAGCAGCTCATAGCAACTATCATCGGCCATAAGGGATGAGTCGTATGTCAATCCGGTTTCACGTATGATCCGTAGAGTTGCGTCGGAAAAATCCCAGGAAGGCGTTCGAATTCCCGTCGGGCGTTTGGAAGTGATTTTTTCAAGAGTGTCGGCACTCCTCATCATTAAAGAGCGCTCGCTCTCTGCGCTCAGTTCCGAGTTTAGCTCGTGTATCCAGCCGTGCATGCCAATTTCATGGCCTTCATCGACAACTGCGCGTTGCTCGTCTGGATACAACTGAGCGATCACAGCGGGAACGAAAAAACTCGCCGGAACGTCGTACTTTCTCAAGAGTTCCAAAGCCCGAGGCATCCCTCGTCGGCTCCCGTACTGACCCCAGGATAATCTGCTTAGCGATCGCCCTCCCCTGCGCAATTCGTTCGACTCATGATCGACGTCGAACGAGATGGCGAAGGCACAGCGTTTACCGCCGGGCCACATTGGTCTTAGTGCCTTGCCCGCTCTGACTTTGTTGATGCGCCGCCGCCAATGGCTTTCAGGCCATTCCCAGGGATTGAGTGCGGTCGAATTGGCCACCAGTTCCTCCTGAGCAGTGTCTGCATTGAATTCCGCCGAAAACTCAATGAGCGGAACGCGGCACCAGCTCAGCTGGCAGCCCCGCAAGCCGATCAGGCCGTCGCTTGAGTTTGCGCCTTGATTACGACAAGATGGCCCAACTCATTCAGATTTTCTCACTCTCGCGAACAAGCTCATCCATAACCGAGCGCACGGCGCTTTCTGCGATTGCAACAATCTCCTCCGCCTCAGCTTTGGTTGTAACCAGCGGCGGAGCAAAGCCCAAAATGTCCCCGTGCGGCATGGCCCGAGCGATAAGACCACGGTCACGGGCGGCCTTCGAGATTCGCGCACCTACCTTGAGCGCCGGATCGAAACGCTTCCGATTGTCGCGATCGGCAACGAACTCGATTGCGCCCATAAGACCGACGCCCCGCACTTCGCCGACGATCGGCAACTGCGCGAACCTCTCCTGCAACTGCGCCTGGAAAAACGCGCCGACGTCACGCGCATTGCCGGGGAGGTCTTCTTTCTCGACAATATCGAGGACCGCGTTGGCCGCGGCGGCGCCGATCGGATGACCAGAGTAGGTGTAGCCGTGCGAGAATGCCCCGACCTTGTCGGCTCCATCCTCCAGGACTTTATACACCTTCTCACCGACGATTGCCGCTGAAAGCGGGAAGTAGGCCGACGTCAAACCTTTAGCGATCGTGATGAGGTCTGGCTCGATGCCATAGTGCTGTGAGCCGAACATGGAACCGGTGCGGCCGAACCCTGTGATCACTTCATCGGCAATCAGCAGCACATCATGTTTTTTGAGGACCGTCTGTACCGCTTCCCAATAGCCTTCCGGCGGAGGCGTGATACCACCTGTGCCGAGGACGGGCTCGCCAATGAAGGCGCCGACGTTGTCCGGGCCGAGCCGCTCGATCAACTGATCAAGCTCGGCGGCGCGGCGAGCGGAGAATTCGCGCTCGGTTTCGCCCGGGGTTGCGCCCCAGTAATGATGTGGAACACCCGTGTGAACAATCTGCGGAAGTGGCAGGTCCATGTGGTCGTGATAAAAGCTCATGCCCGTCATCGAGCCCGACACGACGCTGCAGCCGTGATAGCCGCGTTCACGGGAGATGATCTTCTTTTTGGTCGGCTTGCCACGCAGGTTGTTGTAGTACCAAACAAGCTTGGCCTGGGTCTCGTTCGCATCCGAGCCGGACATGCCATAGAACACCTTGCTCATCTTGCCCGGCGCCATCTTCACAAGGCGATCGGAGAGGATCGCAAGCTCGTCGGTCGTGTGCGCCGCATAGGAGTGGTAATACGCCAAGCGATAGGCCTGACGCGAGATCGCATCGGCGACTTCCGTGCGGCCATACCCGACATTGACGCAGTATAGGCCGGCAAAGCCATCGATAAATTGGTTGCCATGCGCGTCCTGGATGCGGATCCCCTTCCCTGTCACCACGATCGTTGGGTCGCCGAGCTTGCCAGTGGCGAAATCTTTAAGCTGAGTGAAAGGATGCAAGACCGAGTTGCGGTCCTTTTCGGTGATCTCTTTGATGTTGATGGTCATTGAATGCTTCCTTTCAGGCCGCGATGTTGCCGATGCAGAGGTATTTGGGTTCGAGATATTCGATAAGACCGTGCCTTGAGCCCTCGCGACCAAGGCCGGATTGTTTCCAGCCGCCGAACGGAATGCCCGGCCCCGTAAATTTTGGAGTATTCACGGCAACCATGCCATATTCGAGCCGGTCGGAGAGCCGCATGGCTCGGTTGAGATCTTGGGTATAGACGTAGGCCGCAAGTCCCATCTCGGAATTGTTGGCTCGCGCGACCACCTCCCGTTCGTCGTCGAAGGGCAGGATTGCAGCGACAGGTCCAAACGTTTCGTCCTTCGCAATCACCATGTCATCGGTCACATTAGCAAGCACGGCCGGCGTGACGAAGTTCCCGCCAAGCGAATTGTGCTGTGCGCCTGCTACCATTCGAGCCCCGGCTGCTAGAGCCTCAGAAACCTGGTGCCTGCATTTGTCAGCACCAGACGTCTTTGTCATCGGACCGATGTCGACACCTGGCTCCAATCCGTGCCCGACCTTTAGTTTACTGGTGGCCTCGGCAAATTTTTCCGTAAAATGCTCGTAAATCTCTCGCTGCACATAAATCCGGTTTGCCGCGAGACAGTCCTGACCGGATGTCGCGAACTTGGCTGCCATGCAACCGGCGACCGCAGCGTTGATCGGCGCATCGCCGAAAAGGATGAAAGGAGCATTGCCGCCAAGTTCGAGCGAGACTTTCTTCACTGTCTTCGCGGATTGCTCGAGAAGGATTCTGCCGACCTCGGTGGAGCCCGTAAAAGAGAACGCACGCACGTGGGTATGCAACAACAGCCGTTTGGCAAGTGGCGGAGCTTCGCCCGTGATCACCTGAAACACGCCGGGCGGAATGCCAGCATCCCCGGCAAGGCGGGCAAGCGCGAGGGCCGACAGTGGCGTTTCGGGTGCCGGCTTTACAATCATTGTGCAGCCAGCGGCCAGTGCAGCTCCAGCCTTTCTGGTGATCATTGCCGCTGGGAAGTTCCATGGCGTAATGGCGACAGTCACCCCGATCGGCTGCAAATGCACGGCCAGCCTGCTTGCGGGGAGATGGCTGGGAATCGTTTCGCCGTAAGCCCGCTCCCCTTCCCCTGCAAACCAATCTAAAAAGCCGGCAGCGTATGAAACTTCGCCGCGGGCTTCAGCAATCGGTTTTCCTTGCTCGGCCGTTATGATGACAGCCAGGTCTTCGGCGCTCTCCCGCATGCCTGCCGCCCATTTCCGCAGATATGCACCACGCTGTAACGGAAGCATGTCGCGCCACTTGAGGAACGCTGCTCTTGCGCAATGGACCGCGTCGTCAACGTCGGCGTCTGCGCAAGCCGCAACTTGAGCGATCTCGTCACCGCTGGCAGGATCAAACACGGCAAGAGTATCTGATTTGGAGAGCCAGGCGCCGTTCAGATACGCATCACCACGCAAAAGGTCTGGCCGTTTGAGCCTGCGTAATGCCGTGATTGACGTACCCCTCATCTAAGACTCCAATGGTATGCTGATGCCTTTAGGTTATTGCTGCCACAGCGCCGATCGGCAGCGCAGTTGATGCCCCTTTAGCTGCATTCCTGCAAACAGCAGCCAATTCGCGTAGAATTGGACACGGCTCACAACTTCACTTGCCAGGAGGCTTAGCGACCGCGAGCGAAGGTCGCGCTGGTCGCCGGCGGCGCGGAAAGTAGTTGGTTCCAGCGCCGATCTCCCGATCCCGAGTTCCCGATCTGGCCTCGTGGCATTAAGTTCTCGACCGACACCGATCAGGCGCACTGACGCAGGCGCAACCGCCTCGAATCTTAGACGGAACTCGCCGCAAGGCTACTTTCGTCCGGCACTGTGCAGGGTGACCGCGACCGCTTCAGACACGATGGCATCGCGGACGACTTCATTCGGAAGGAGGTCTTGGGGTCCCGAAATTGAGGTCCCCGCGATAACCCAGACATTCACTTGGTGAAGTGGTGAAGTCGCACGAAACAGCAGAAAAGGATGAAGCGAGCCCCGGGCAAAAGGCGAGCTTCGCTGCCGAGCCATCTATCGGGAACAACGTGTGCTGATGTCGCGACGTGTTGCACGGACGGGGCGGACCATACTCGCGTTCCCACCGGCGCGCAGGGTTGGCAAGAGCCCGCTTCAGGCGCGCGTAAACTCGTCCTCAATGCTCCTCAAAAGCTAAGTCCTCTTGCGTCATCCGCGCATTTGTAGAATGGGGCAACGTTCACGCCGCGCTCGCGTCACAGGTGGCTCATTTCGGCCTACGGATCTTAATCTCCGCTGATGCAGAGAACTCATGTGCTAGGCGAGATTCTCCTGTCCCAGAGGTTGGGCATGCCGCACCTCTCAGACAGCGCCGTCCTTAAGCTAGATCCGTTCATCCGCTCGCCGCAGAAACAAATTTCAACCGGCTTCGAACGGACCCAGTGAGATCGCAAAACGATTTGGGTCACATCCAAATCACCTAGTCCACGACGATCAAGCGGCGATCAACATCTGCCAATCGCTCACCGCCCCTTTCGGTTACAATAAATGATTCAGAGATGGCGGCGCCGAACCCTTCGAGCCTAACCCCCGACTGAAAATGGAAGCACATTCCTGGTTGTAGGATGGTCTTGTCGCCCGCGCGAATACTAACCGTGCGTTCGCCCCATTCCGGCGGGAAGTTGAGTCCGATTGAATAGCCGGAGCGGCCTATCTTGATATACCCGTTCCGCTTGAGGATATCTTGCCACACCGCATTAAGCTCCTCAACGACGGTACCAGGCTTTGCCATCTCGAGCACAGCATCCCCGCCTTCCACTATAACCTCAGCAAGACGCGAGACCTCTGCGGGTGGCTTTCCGATGTGGACGGTGCGGCACAGCGGCGCACAGTAGCGGCGTCGGGTGGCGCCGAACTCCATGAGAACCAGGCCAGAGGTCGGCAAGGGCTCCTCGGTCCAACTGAGGTGCGGAGCGTTCGTTTGTTCGCTAGTCTGGATAAGAGGAGGACCGCTAGAGTCGCCATATTTACCGTCCACCCCTCGTGTCTGGGCCCGGTACACCTCCGCGACGACCTCATGTTGCGGCACTCCAGGCCTTAGGTTAGCGATTGCCGTCTGCATCGTATGCGTTGCAAGGTGGCCCGCTTCTCTCATGTAGACTAGTTCAAGGTCAGATTTTATAAGCCGTGCCCAATTGACTAATTCGCGGCTATCAGAGAATTTTGCATTCGGAAGGCCTTTGACGAGATGTTGATGTGCTCGGGCAGTATAGAAGTGGGCGTTAAGCTCGACACCGATTCGATCAGATCCCCAGCCGCGCGAATTGATAAGCTCGCAAAGATCGTCAAATGGATGTAATTCTGGATGTTGAAGTCTATGATCGGAAAATGAGCTTATATTTTCTCTAGGCAGATCCGTCGTTATATAAGCGGAATTTACATCGACGAAACGTCCGAACCAGAGGGGCATGTCCGACTGGAGATGCACTAAGACCACCTGAGGCACGTAGAACGAATAGCCGTCAAAGCCGGTAAGCCAATACATATTCGCGGGATCCTGGCAGATCAGCAAGTCCAGCCCCGCTCGCTCCATCCGCTGCTTCACGTCATGAACACGACGCCGAAACTCCTCGGGCGGAAATGGCTTCTCATATTTCATCTCGTCGAGTCCTTCAAAACAGGCATTCCTCGAACGGATCAGGCATTCGTCCTGTCCGCATACTTTCTCTTCGTATCACGTCACAAGAGGCTGTTTTCCCCGAGGATTTCTTCTTGTCGCGGAAAATCTGCATTTCCTAGGCACTTGCCGTACGTTATCCGCATATGAGCGCCAAATTTTCGGTGGCTCTGCGTCTCCGGTGGAAGATCATGCCCTCCCTATGGTGAAGACGCACTCTGCCTGTCGCAACAGAATTTCAAGCACGGGCGGCAAGATCTACGTGGGAAGCGCCGACGAGACCAGCGAAGATCGGGACGTTGCGGCCGCCACGCTCATGCAGCATCCGGGGCGTCCGCGGCCCAATGGACGGGGTTTGAGCACCCCCATCAGGCCGGCCACTCCTAATATGTGAGCATGATTCTCTGGTACAAATCAGCAGCCTTGGTCAGTTGATCGATTTCAACGAACTCGTTGTTCGTATGGGCTTGGGCAGTACGCCCGGGTCCGATAATCACACACGGGATCCCAGCCAATGACAGCTGATTTGCATCCGAGCCGCCGGTGGCTCCCTTCTGCTCTCCGGTCCCCGCGACGTGGGCACAAGCCGCTCCTGCGACTGCTGCAATTTTGCTCGACCCGGAACTGATTGGAGGCGGGTCTTCCAATGCGGGAAGCAATGACCGAACATTGATCTTGTCTTCGCCCTGGCGAAGGCCTTCCAGTATGCTTTCTACCTCCGCCAACGCGTCCTGCGGCCGCTCCCCGGGTATGAGACGCCGATCGACCCAGATACGGCATACCGGCGGTACAGTGGTAAGTTCCAAACCTCCTTCGATGAGGCTCACGGTCAGCTGTGATGACCCTACCAATGGGTGCTGCGCCCGAGACACAAGGGATCGATGGTGCTCATCAAGTGCCAATACCACCTTGGCCATGCCCGTGATCGCGTTCACTCCGAGATGAGGCTTCGACGTATGAGCCGGTACACCCTGAACCTCGATTTGCCAGCGGACAGAACCCATGTGAGCTACAACGAGCTCTAATTCGGTGGGTTCACCGACTACCGCACCCTCATAAGCGACACCGGAATCGGCTATAGCGCGGGCGCCAAGTTTGCGGTACTCTTCGTCAATGCTGGCTGCCACAACAACCGTGGCCCGGGGCTGCCGTTCACCAAGTGAGCTAAGCGCAATCAACATAGCTGCAAGTGAGCCTTTTGTGTCGCAGCTACCTCGCCCATATATTCGCCCGTCCCGTTGCTCACCCGAGAATGGATCTGATTCCCACCTATCGATAGGAACGGTATCCATATGAGCAATGAATAGAATACGCCTATCGGGTTCTTTCCCAGGTACCCAGGTCAGGAAATTCGAGCGACCATCGGCCACCTCCTGTATCCCGTAAGCCAGCTTCCGCTCCTTGCAAAAACCCTCGAGGAACTTGGCTACACCTTGCTCTCCACTACCTTTTGGCGACAGCGATGGATTGATGCTCTCGATCTTTATAAGATCTTGGAGAAGTCCGATAGTCTCGGCGCTCTGGGTCGACATGTACTCTCCTGTGTGCATGAACTAGCCGTGTCGCTCTTACTTCGACCAGCTCTTGGCCAGATTGATTACGCGATCGACTTCATCGGCGGTGTTGTAAAGATGCAGGGAAAACCGGAGCATGCCTCTGCGTATTGAGACGATTACCCCGTTCTTCGTGAAATGCTCGTGAAGCGACCGAATGCGGGCGTCGACTGGGCGCCCTTCAACAAGATCGCTGGAATCGCCAACGGCTACGATACTTCCAGTGTGAGCGCCTGGTGGCCCGCCGCAGACCGGAAGCCCGATATCTAAGAGACCAGTGGCCATACGTTTTGCGAGTGAGGTAACGCTCTGGTCGATCGCCTCGGTTCCGATATCAAGTAGCTGGCCCATTGATGCATATGCAGCCAACATGCCAGGGAAGTTGTAATGCCCGATATCAAAGCGGGGCGCGCCAGAGCGCAACTTTACAAAACTAGGTACCGGAGCTGATTCTGGCGCGTTTCCGAAATCTACGCTGAAGCGCGCAAGATAGGCCGGGCTCAGCCGATCGGCCCATTCTTTACGGCAATATAAAAAACCCGATCCATAAAGACCCATCAAACCCTTCACAGTGGACACTGCTACACCGTCTACGCCAAGTCGATTGACGTCGGTGTGGAGTATCCCAACAGATTGCGTCGCGTCCGCCAAAAGAAATGCACCGTAGTGCCTACAGGCTTCGGATATCTGCTCCATGACGGTCCGAAACCCCGGAACCATCGTCACCGTCGCCAAGGCAACAACGCGGGTATGAGAATCAATCGCCTTTACGAATGCATCAGGGGGAATTGAGCCGTTATCCGGCTCTACGACTCGCAACTCGACATTGTAGCGGTCTCTGATCTGAATCCATGGCAAGATATTATTTGCGTGTTCCAATTTTGGGCATAGAACGACGTTGTCTCCATCTCTCCAATCGATCGCATTAGCGATGATGTTGATGCCTTCCGATGCATTCTTGGTAATTGCAATTTCATCGTGATCTGAATTGATAAATTGTGCGAACCTAGCGCGAGTACGCTCGACGTGTTCGAGCATTCTTTCTTCGTCGTTTAGGCCATGCAGCCGATTGTTCAAATGAGGCTCGATTGAAGCCAATGTTGTGCTTGATATGAGGCCCTGGTTCGCGACATCCATGTAGATGGCGTTTGCTGTGGCTGGAAACTCCTTTCGGAGGATGTCCAAGGGAAGCATATGGCTTTCTCTCCTGGGAGTGCGGACGGCGGTTGAGCTACCTTGTTCAGGCGATCGTTCCGGCAAGGGTAAGAATGCCGCCAGACTGGTCTGCGCTGACCTGCCCATTTTACACGGTGCTCGTGCCGACTTTGGTCTAACATTCGGTCTCCCACGCCGCATTCCTGCGCCAAACCGCGATTCACGCAGAGATCGCGAGCCATTCTCGCGGATCACTGAAGCGTCTCGACGGAATGCAGCTGCAACAACTGCCTCACGAGAGATCAATTTGGGTAATTCTCAGACCGCGGATAGGGCTTCTTACCAGTGCTTGGAGCGACGTTAGCCTGACTGAGCCGACGACCTTCTCCTCCAGCCCCACACCCATGCGGATCATAGTTCACTCGCGGCCGACGCGCGAGGGCCGTAAGGCATCCGAAAGCCGGGGCCGGTTCATAGCCTGACTCTCATGGTCTCCGATTTATGCTGCAACGCCGACACCCTTGGTGATGTCGCTCCCTAACACGCTTGCCTCGAACTGATGCGAGCGTGCTGCAACTCATGTTTTCTGCGCCTGAGCAACGAGATCGGTAGGATCTTTTCGACCGGGGATCGCCCCCACCCGATCGAATCTGCCGTTCTTGCGCTGGCCCGCAACTGCTCACCAGCAACGCCCATCGATTCAGCGGCACCCCTCAGATAGTTATACTATGCCGGTATTGTGCGCAGATGGCGAAAGAAACGCCGATTTTCTGCGACTTGGACCGACTTTAGCGCCGAGAGGGCGTTTGGCACTTGCTACATTTTGGACGTACGGACTGGCGGCCTTGGCATTGGCCGATATCATCATGAGCAGAGATTGTGAATGGATCTGGATCGAATTGACCGGAAGATTCTCAACGTCGTGCAGCGCAACAATCGCCTTACGACAGAGGAATTGGGCGAACTTGCCGGACTATCGGCTACCGCTTGTCAGCGGAGATTAAAGCGACTTCGAGACGCTGGCGTCATCGAAGCGGACGTTGCCATAGTTTCACCGGAAGCCGTCGGTCGGCCCCTGCTCCTGCTGGTATCCATCACTCTCGAGCGCGATCGCGCCGATATCATCGATCGTTTCAAGCAGGCAATTCGGCGGACGCCTGAGATCATGAACGCTTACTACGTTACGGGTGAAGCGGATTTTATTATTACGGTCTCTGCTCAGGACATGGCCGAGTACGAGGCGTTTACCCGTCGTTTTTTTTACGAACATCTTGAAGTAAAGGGGTTCAAGACAATCGTTGTAATGGATCGGATCAAGGCGTCGTTTGCTCTGCCAATTGCTGAAGAGTAGCCTTCAAAAGAGCCCGCCCAGGCAACCACCACGCGCCTTCCGCGGGTCGCAGTTGTCCCGCACTTCTGAATGTCGGCTGTCCTATTTTGAATGGTCCCGCATATATACCAGGGCACCTCCTCTCAGCCTGCAGGTGTTATGCGCCAATGACCAAAAAACGATGATATTCTGCGGGACCAAGGCGCCCTTCGCGCAACCAAGCTCTTTGGCACTTGCTACATTCTGGGCGGAGCGGAATTCAGGATTGTCGGTCCCCGGCTAATTGGAGCGGCTTCAGTCGGCGGAATAGCTGGGGTGCCTACGTCGCACAGAGGATGCTGTGCTCCCGGCAGCGCGGAAACGGGTCTCCCGGCTCTCGCAAGGACAAAGCGTGAAATTCGCCTGCAACCGGCAAGAAAGGAAAGTCCCCGTGGCAATTCTCAATAGCGTCGCAGAGTTTCTCCCCGAGATAGTGGCTTGGCGCCGGGACATCCATGCACATCCCGAACTGGGCTTCGACATCCCCCGTACTTCGGCATTTGTCGCCGAGCGCCTGCGCGAATTCGGCTGCGACGCCGTCGCGACCGGCATCGGCAAAACCGGCGTCGTTGGCGTCATCAAGGGCAACGGCGTCGTGAGCGACGGTAACCCAAAGGTTATCGGATTGCGCGCTGACATGGATGCGCTGCCGATCAACGAAGCGACCGATCTGCCCTATGCGTCCAAGAACAAGGGCTTGATGCATGCGTGTGGGCATGACGGCCACACCGCGATGCTGTTGGGTGCCGCGCGCTATCTTGCCGATACTCGGAATTTCGCTGGAACGGCGGTCATGATCTTCCAACCTGCCGAGGAGATCGGTACCGGCGCCGTTGCCATGCTAGATGACGGTTTGATGGAGCGGTTCGGCATCGAGCACATCTACGGAATGCACAATCGTCCGGGCTTGCCGGTAGGTGTCTTCGGAATCCGGCAAGGTCCAGTGATGGCGGCAACTGATAGCATAGAAATTAGCATTGAAGGGCGAGGGGGGCACCCTGGAAGGCCTCATGAATGCATCGATCCGATTCTGGTCGGCGCTCAGCTTGTGACGGCCCTGCAGCATATCCTGGCTCAGAACATTGACCCTGTCGACTCGGCAGGAATTTCGTTCCACCAGTTCCAGTCCGGGCAGAGACTAGTCCCCGTCGTTCCGCAAACAGCGGAGTTGGTGGGCACCATGCGGACGCTAAAGCCGGAGGTGCGCAAGTTCGTGAAGGAGCGGGTGGGCGAAGTGGTCGCCGGCATCGCCCAGATAACCGGCGCGAAGATAGATATTAAATTTCAGAGCTTCGACGCAATTCTCTTCAATGAGGTCCAGCAGACCGACCTTGCGAGAAGCGCGGCCAAGGGCGTGGCCGGTGAAAACAATGTGCTCGAGACGCCACCGGTAATGGGGGGGGAAGATTTCTCCTTCCTGGCGCAGGCGCGGCCGGGTGCTTTCGTCTGGTGCGGGAACGGTGACAGCGCCGGCCTGCATCACCCTGCCTACAATTTCAACGACGAGGCGATTCCTTATGGAACATCGTACTGGATCAAGCTCGTAGAGAACACGTTGGGATCCCGTCCGACGTCTTGATGATCGGTCTGACAAGGGCCGCAGAACGAATGAATAACTGCCGTCTTATGCCAGGCTTGAATGTAGCGGACCTCGTAAAATGAAAACTCGTTCATCCGTGCCAACATCTCTTGAGGGTCTGTCGGCGTGCGAATGCCTGGAACTCTACCGAAGGCGGCAGCTCTCGCCTGTTGAAGTCGTCGATGACTGTCTCAGCCGCATCGACGCCAACAACCCGGCGCTGAACGCATTTTGCCTCGTCGACCACGAAGGGGCCAGGTCTGCTGCCCGGGCCTCGGAGGGTCGATGGATGAAGGGGGAACCAGCCGGAGTACTAGATGGCATTCCGGCCACCATCAAAGACCTCACCTTGACACGAGGCTGGCCGACAAGACGTGGCTCATTGTCCGGCAGCACCGAGGGACCCTGGACTGAAGACGCCCCTGTTCCAGCCCGTATCCGTGAGACCGGTGGCGTTATCCTGGGCAAGACAACCACTCCAGAATTTGGCTGGAAAGGGGTAACAGACAGCCCGGTCTACGGGATCACCCGCAATCCCTGGAATCCTGACCTGACACCAGGCGGGTCGTCGGGAGGGGCGGCAGTTGCGGCTGCGCTCAACCTTGGCTTTCTTCATCAGGGTAGCGACGGCGGGGGATCAATCCGGATACCGGCGAGCTTCACGGGGACCTTCGGCTTCAAGCCAACCTTCGGCATCGTTCCGCAATGGCCAGCTAGCGCCATGACAACGCTGTCTCATTTGGGGCCGGTGACCCGCACCGTTGCGGATGCGATCCTGATGATGAATGTGATTGCACGAAAGGACGCTCGCGATGGCTATGCGGGTCCGGCGTACCTAGGTCTCGACCCCGATCCAGCAAAGACCACCATCAGGGGCCTGCGGATCGGCTACAGTCGGAACCTCGGCTATGTCAAGGTGGCGCGAGATATCCAAAACGTTACCGATAATGCGATCGACCAGCTTCGAGCTCTTGGGGCCGAGGTGGCCGAAGTCAATCCGGGATTTGCGGATCCGGTGGAGGTGTTTTCTACATTCTGGTTCGCTGGCGCCGCCCGTATTGTGTCACGAATGAACAAACAGCAAAGACAATTACTAGATCCTGGCTTTCTGGAAGGTGCCGAACGCGGGCTGAAGATCACCCTTACCGAATTTCAGGAAGCTGAGGCGATGCGGTTCGAGCTCTCCGCTCTGATGGCGAAGTTCCACGAAAATTACGATCTCTTGGTCACACCGACGATGCCTATCGCGCCGTTCCCCGTCGGGCGAAATGTGCCGGATGATAGTTACAAGGGGTGGGTGGACTGGACGCCCTTCACCTACCCTTTCAACTTGACCCAGCAACCAGCAGCATCGATTCCATCGGGCCTGGATGATCAAGGGCTGCCCGTCGGGCTACAACTGGTCGGCGCGCGCTATTCCGACACCTCCGTCCTAGCCGCGGCATATACGATCGAAAGTCGCCTGGGGCTTCCTTCTTTCGCGAGGAGCAGATTCCACGCTGCCACCCCTTAAAACTTGAGACTGCCGCGCTCAAGCACCTGACGGCCTCCAAGCGGTCAAGCCACGGACGCGAATGTCATTCGATAAAGGGGCGCGGCGTCATAGATGGGCAGTCCTGTCCTACGACGGATTGCTGACGTCACCATCGGGGACAATGTACATTCAAATAGGAGTGCGTCAATCTTGGGATGTGCGGCGCGAAGTCGCGACACAGACTGCAACCCGGGGACTCCATTTCGGTAACACTAGCCGGCCGCGTATTACCTTCGATGCCGCCGATGGCTACTCTTGCCCCTGCGGATGAATCCATGCCCAGCAGCTCTTCGCCGCAGTGTCTTGAGTCTGCGGCCAGACGGCGAGCTTTGCGCCGGCCGGAAGCTGCCGGAGGAGCGTGGGCGCCAGTAGCAGGCTCGACATGGCCACGGGAAGTTTGACAGACGTGGCCAGTGCAGCCTGGCACCAGATACTGAAGCCGCAGTCCCTGGTTATCGCGACGGCTCCGCGCTCAACCAACCGCCTGGCAGCTGCAATGTAGGCCGGCTCGAGAGAGGCATCGCCAGGACTGACCCTCTCCGCCAAAGCCCCGGCCGCGGTCTCTATTATAATTGGGAAGTCGAAGTTGCCGGGTTGAAGACCGACCCCGATGCGGTGGCGGAAATTCACCAGGGCGCAAGTCCGATCTCCAGCCTGTGATTTTTGCAACACTGGCCATCCAATGAGGATCCAACTGCCGTCTGATCGTGACAATTCAGCTGCGTCAAATGCCTTTGCCGCCAAGATGGCGCGTATCGTCAGGTTGTGCTGACCAAGCTGGGACGCTCTACGAGCGCAGGAATCCTGCATTCGCCTGACGCTTCCGGCTCGGTTGCAAGGCTCGGGAATAGTAATGACGAAACAGTGGATCAGCACGCCGTAAGCCCAGTGCAAAAAATGCGGGCTTCGTGCCGAACCTTTTTTTGGAACGGCGGGCGCGGATCTCATCATTGAGATTACCGGAAAGCCTGTCCGGACTTTTCCGAAGCCGCACTGTTATCCTGTTCGAGAGCGACGCATCGATGGTTCCTTTCCCCGCCTCATCGACAAGCTCACCCGTGTCCACTTGGCTCATCCACGACGACTTCGGCAACCATGCTCTCTCCGATCAGCAGCGCTTCCACCTCTTCGAAAATCGTCGAGGAGCGCTATCAGAGAAAATCCACCCTGATCACCGCCCAGGTCCCCGTGGCAAGCTGGCACGACCTTATTAACGACAGCACGGTCGCCGACGCTATACACGACCGCTCGTGCAC
>NZ_RZRA01001600.1:0-559 GCF_003998945.1 Mesorhizobium sp. M7A.F.Ca.CA.003.01.2.1
GGAGAGACCGCCGCCGACGACTGTCGCGACGATGTCGTACTGGCCGGCGCGGTTGGAGGCGATGATCGGCTGGTTGAGGATCATCTGCAGGACCGGACGCGCGAAATAGGTCGCGAATTCCTTGTCGTTGACGATGATCTTGCCGGAACCCGGCTTCACCCAGACGCGCGCAATGGCGTTCTTGCGCTTGCCGGTGGCATAGGCGCGGCCCGACTTGTCGAGCTTCTGGACGTGGACGGGGGCCGCCGGCTGGGTATTGGTGTTGCCGGTGGCGGCGCCCAGTTCTGCGAGCGAGGAAAGCTCAGCCATCTTATGCGACCTTCTTGTTCTTGGCGTTCAGCTTGGCCACGTCGAGCACGACGGGCTGCTGGGCGACATGCGGATGCTCGGCGCCTGCATAGACGCGCAGGTTCTTCATCTGGCGACGGCCGAGCGGGCCACGCGGGACCATGCGCTCAACAGCCTTCTCGACGACACGCTCGGGGAAACGACCCTCGAGCAGCTGGCGCGCGGTGCGCTCCTTGATGCCGCCTGGGTGGCCGGTGTGCCAGTAATAGAC
>NZ_RZRA01001601.1:0-559 GCF_003998945.1 Mesorhizobium sp. M7A.F.Ca.CA.003.01.2.1
CCCGCCGCTACAACATCCCCTACCGCACCTCCAACACCTGCGCCGCCAACACGGTCGACGCGCAGGCGGCTTATGAAAGCGTGTTCTCGTTGTGGGGCGCCATCCAGGGCGGCGGCAACCTGATGATGCATGCCGCCGGCTGGCTCGAAGGCGGCCTGCGCTGCTCCTACGAGAAGACCATTCTGGACATCGACCTGCTGCAGATGGTGGCCGAATTCCTGACCCCGCTCGACCTTTCCGAAGAGGCACTCGGCTTCGACGCCATCCAGTCGGTCGGCCCCGGGGGCCATTTCTTCGGCACCCAGCACACGCAGGACCGCTACAAGACCGCCTTCTACTCGCCGATCCTCTCCGACTGGCGCAATTACGAGACCTGGGCGGAAGCCGGCTCGCCGACGGCGCTCGAAAAGGCCAACAAGGTCTGGAAGGAGCGGCTGGCGTCCTATGAGGAGCCCTACATGGACCCGGCCATCCGCGAGGAACTCAACGCCTTCGTCGCCAAGCGCCGGTCCGAAGGCGGCGCGCCGACCGATTTTTGATCGGCAGTATTGTTGATGAA
>NZ_RZRA01001602.1:0-559 GCF_003998945.1 Mesorhizobium sp. M7A.F.Ca.CA.003.01.2.1
TGGCTCGACAGCGGCACCTGGCACGAACCTGCTGTTCATTTGGTATCTCCCGCGGCTTCGGGCGCAAGCGAGAATTTCTGCCTGACGACGCGCAGCAGGAACAGCGGGTTGCCGACCACATAGCGGCGCCACAGGCGGCCCGGCTCGACAGCCAACCGGAACAGCCATTCGAGCCGCAGCCGGCGCATCCACAAGGGCGCGCGGGGCACCGCGCCGCTCAGGAAATCAAGCAACGCGCCGACGGCGATCGGCAGCGTGCAATGGCGCGCGTCGATATGGCGTTCGATCCACAATTCCTGGCGCGGCACGCCCATGGCCACGAGCAGCACGTCGGGCCGAAGCGCGGCAATCCGGTCGACGATTTCCTGCTCCTGCGAAGGGGGGAAATAGCCGTCATGGATCACCACGAACCGGTGCTGCACGGCCAGTGCCGCCAGCTTGACCGACGCCGCTTCTGCGTTGACGCGCGTCGCGCCGAGCAGCCCGACGGTCAGCGGCGTCGTCGAGGCCTGCAGGAAGGCCGGGACGAAATCGGTACCATTGAGATTGTCGGGAAACG
>NZ_RZRA01001603.1:0-558 GCF_003998945.1 Mesorhizobium sp. M7A.F.Ca.CA.003.01.2.1
GTCTCAGTCCGCGCCACAAGCCGACGCCGCGATCGCCATCGATGATGTGACCTTGCGTTTCGTCACGCCCGACGGGCACATGATGACGGCGATCCGCGATTTCACGATGACCGTGGCGCGCGGCGAGTTCGCCTGCGTCGTCGGGCCGACCGGCTGCGGCAAGTCGACGACGCTCAACCTGGTCACCGGCCTGTTGCGGCCGACGACCGGCAATGTCCGCGTCATGGGCACGCCGGTCACCGATATCAGCCGGGACATCGGCTTTGTCTTCCAGGCGGATGCGCTGTTTCCCTGGCGCAGTGTCATCGACAATGTCGCCGCCGGTCCACTTTATCGCGGCACGCCAAAGGCGCAGGCCTACGACCGCGCCCGCGACTGGATCGCCCGCGTCGGCCTCGGCCGCTTCGAGAAGCACTATCCGCACCAGCTTTCGGGCGGCATGCGCAAGCGCGTCGCGCTGGCGCAGACCTTCATCAACCAGCCCAAGATCCTTTTGATGGACGAGCCGTTCAGCGCGCTCGACATGCAGACGCGCACCGCCATGCAGGACGAATTGCT
>NZ_RZRA01001604.1:0-557 GCF_003998945.1 Mesorhizobium sp. M7A.F.Ca.CA.003.01.2.1
GTCGCGTCTCGATCCACTCGCCGCCGCGCGCGATGTTGCCACGATGCAATTCCGCCCATAGCTCGTTCTCGGAAATGCCCGGCTTCAGCGCCTGTTCCATCTCGCCCATCGCCGCTTCGCAAGCGACAATCGCCCGGCGCATGGCGAGGATTTCGTCCGGCGATTTGATCAGCCGCGCGTTCTCCATCACGGCTTCGCCATTGCCGATGGAAATGCCGAGGCGAGCCAGCTCCTCGACGCCTTCGGGATTGATGTGGTCGACGGCGATGCGGCTGTTGCCGCTACCATATTCCCTGACCAAATCGGCTATTCCGGCGGCCCAACGGCGGACCTTTTGCTCGGTCAGCTCACCGCCATAGAGATACATCCACGACACCGCCGGCCGCACCTCGTTGACGACGCCGGAATGGTCGGACAGGTGCTCGCAGGAAAAATAATCGAACAGCACCACCGGGCCTTCAGTGGCGACAAAGCAATGCCGCGTCGGATTGTGCGCCACCCAAAGCTGCATGTTGGTGCTGTCGGTGGCGTAGCGGATGTTGACGGGGTCGTAGAGC
>NZ_RZRA01001605.1:0-556 GCF_003998945.1 Mesorhizobium sp. M7A.F.Ca.CA.003.01.2.1
GTCACCGCCGCTGTCGTCGGCACCGTCAGCAGGCCCACTGTCGGCCGGCCCACCGTCCGCCGGCTTGACGGCATCGCTGTCGCCGCCGCCGGTCGTCTTGGCGGCTTTGGCGACGTCATCCGCCTGCTTCTTCTGCAGAGCGCGATAGCGGGCGACATTCTCGTTGTGCTCGTCCAGCGTCGCGGCAAAGACGTGCCCACCGGTGCCGTCGGCGACGAAATAGAGGTCGTCGGTCTTCGACGGATTGGCCACCGCCTCCAGCGCTGCACGACCCGGATTGGCGATCGGCGTCGGCGGCAAGCCGTTGATCACATAGGTGTTGTAGGGGGTCTGTTTCTGGATATCCGACTGGTAGATCGGCCGGTCCGCCGGCTTTCCCTTGCCGCCGAACAGCCCGTAGATGATGGTCGGATCGGATTGCAGGCGCATGCCCTTGGCAAGCCGGTTCAGGAAGACGGCGGCAACCCGTGAACGCTCGTCACCCTTGCCCGTCTCTTTCTCGACAATCGAAGCCAGCGTGACGAACTCCTCGACGTTGGCCAGCGGCAGGTCCGGC
>NZ_RZRA01001606.1:0-553 GCF_003998945.1 Mesorhizobium sp. M7A.F.Ca.CA.003.01.2.1
GCATAGGTGTGTCACGAAAAAATATCGGTACGAAATTTACCAAGCCGGTCATCCCATGCAATCCACAAGGGCCTTCCCGAAATCCGGCAGCGGCTGTTGCCGACAGAGGAGGAACAAAAAATATGGCCCGGAATTGAGACTGACGAATTGGAGGATCTAGCCATGGACAGCAGGGAAGAAAAGATCAAACGACGGGCCTATGAAATCTGGGAACAAGAGGGCCGGCCGGTAGGCCGCGAGCAGGAGCACTGGGATCGGGCCGTGCAGGAGATCGAAGCTGAGGGTTCGGAGACTGAACGTGGCCCGGTTCTGCCTGACCCGACAGTTGCGGCCGATTCCAATAGCTCGAAGCGTTGATCGGCAATCCCATGGCGTCTTGAGGACCCCGGTCGGGCAACCAAATTGGCGGAACCTCGTTTGCCGGGCATCAACCAGAGGAGGTTTCGATGAAGAGGTTCTTTTCATTCCTGGTCTTGGCCGCTGCCCTTGCGCTCGGCGCCTGCGACAACAACACCGAGCCGATGAAAGCCACCAGCAACAAGAACCCACAGGT
>NZ_RZRA01001607.1:0-552 GCF_003998945.1 Mesorhizobium sp. M7A.F.Ca.CA.003.01.2.1
GGCCAGCACCGCGGCCACGACGATGCCGCGCCGGACCCAGCGCTTGAGACCACGGCGGTTTACGCCCCGCGATCTCGTCGCCATGTCCAGCTTTTCGGTTTCATGATCGACGATCGGTTCCGCCAAGCCGCCCAACCCGTGCCAGAGAGCTCGTTTTGAAACGCGCTCCTGTGAGTCATGTGACGGTGTTTTCGAGAACCGGAGCGGAGCGTACATTAGAGTACGCAAGCACCGGAAGCGCAGAAAACGCCCTCAGATGACCGCAGGAGTAGAGTTTCCGAACGGGCTCATACTGCTCCGGCATAATGGCGCTTGCCTTCTTGCGCAACGTCTGAGTGTCGGCTACCGGTCCCGGCCATGACGAATGACGACCAAATGGCGTTCGAAATGGCGCTGATCAGGCGGGCACCCGCCGTCGAGGTGCTGCTGCGGCGACTGCTCGACGACCGCGCGCTTTCGGGCGAGATCGCCCGGCCGGACCGGCTGATGGCGGCGATGCGCCATGGCGTGCTGAACGGCGGCAAGCGCCTGCGGCCCTTCCTGGTCATGGAA
>NZ_RZRA01001608.1:0-551 GCF_003998945.1 Mesorhizobium sp. M7A.F.Ca.CA.003.01.2.1
GATTTGGAATACTAATATAATAGAATGTCAGAGGTCAAGGAGGTCAAGGCCGGAGACTGGATGAGGTCGTCATGAAAGACGGACCGGTCGCCACGTCGTTGGGGCATATCCGGGAAGCGACTGCCCGATAACGTTCCGGTCAATCGAGATGGAAGACCTCTCCCATGGCCGCCCACCATTCGCCGTCGGCGCGCGTCGGCAGCGGCGTCTGCATGGGGTCGCACAGTTCCCACCATTTGCGCATGGCCGGCGACTCGCTCATCCGCGCTGCATCCCTGGCGAAGTCGCTGCCGTGATACTCCCAGCAGGCGAACAGAAGGTTCTCCGGTTCGCGCAGGAAGATCGAATAGTTGCGGATGTTGGCGCGGCTGATGACGTCGAGCACTTCGGGCCAGACGGCGGCGTGGACGCGCTTGTAGTCCGCGATCGCCTCGGCTTTCACGCCGATACAAAGTCCCATTCTTTGCATGCTGGTTGCTCGCGGGGCTTCAGCCGAGAAGGTCGGCGGCGACTTCGAGCGTGTTGCGGAACGACGTCTCGAGATGATGTTC
>NZ_RZRA01001609.1:0-551 GCF_003998945.1 Mesorhizobium sp. M7A.F.Ca.CA.003.01.2.1
TTGCGGCCGATATGGTTAGAGAATGTGCAACGAATGAAGATGCTTGGTTTTTGTGCATGGTTAATTTGACCAAATTGGCCGCGCCGCTTAACGTCGGCGGCGTGAAACTCCGCAATCGCGTGTTCCTCGCGCCGATGTCGGGCATTACGGACGAGCCGTTCCGGCAGCGTGCCCACGCGCATGGTGCGGGCTTGGTCGTGTCCGAAATGGTTGCCAGCGGCGAGCTCGCCAAGGGCAGGGCCGGTTTCAACCTGCGCATACGCCACTCCGGCCTGCCCGTCCATATGGTTCAGCTTGCAGGCCGCGAGGCGATGCACATGGCCGAAGGTGCCAGAATCGCCGCCGGCGAGGGCGCCGACATTATCGACATCAACATGGGATGCCCGGCCAAGAAGGTCACCGGCGGTTATGCCGGCTCGGCATTGATGCTGGATCTCGACCACGCACTGTCGCTGATCGACGCCGTTGTCGGCGCGGTCGAGGTGCCAGTGACGGTCAAGATGCGGCTTGGCTGGGACGAAGGCGCGCTCAACGCGCCGATGCTGGCGCGC
>NZ_RZRA01000160.1:0-7486 GCF_003998945.1 Mesorhizobium sp. M7A.F.Ca.CA.003.01.2.1
GCGGTAGACGGCGCCGATGGCGAGGTCGCAGATCAGCGGCGAATGGATCATGTCGCCGAAATCGAGAATGCCGCTCACGACCTCCGGCCGCGAAGCATCCATCACCACATTGTAGGAATTCATGTCGTTGTGGACGATCTGCGCGCGCAGGCTCGGGATGACCGGCGCAGCATGCTCCTCGAAGGAGTCGATCGCGCGCTCGACCATCGCCCGCCGACTCGGATCAGTGATGTGCGCCATCATCGGCCGTGTCTTGGCGACCTTGCGGATGTCCCAGAGCAGGTCGTTGCCGGCGGCCGGATGGAAGAAGCCGCGCAGCGCCCGGCTGAGGCGGGCGAGGAAGATGCCCAGATTGCGATCCTGCGCCTCGGAAGTCGGCGAGCGCGACAGCAACTGACCGGACAGATAGGTCACCAGCCGGATAATGCGCGGCGCCGATCCAGCGACGCTGACCGCGAACTGCGCTTCATCCTCGATGCTTTTGCGCACCGAGGGAACCGGCAAGGTGGGGTCGACCGCAAGGATGTGGTCGAGCGCCTTGTTCTGGAAGTCGGTGAAGCCAGCTTCTTCCGCCGGATGGGAGATCTTCAGGACGAACTCGCCCTCGCCGTCGGTCTGAATATGGAAATTGTGGTCGCGTTCGCCAGGCAGCGGACGCGCGGTGCCGGTCAGCCCGTAGTGCCGGCGCAGGATGGCGAGGGCGTCGGCCGTGGAGACACCCGGTGCGTCCTCGGCGAGTGTTTCGCCGAACGCATCGGGCACCGCCGCATTCATGGCTTAGCCTCGATAGGTTCGAGGCCACACCAGTCGGCGATGAACAGCGCGATCGTCTGGGTGACCTTGCGCACCGAGTCGAGATCGACGGCCTCGTCATAGCCATGCGGCATGCGGCAGATCGGGCCGTAGACGATCGCCGGCGTGTCGGCATAGAGGCCGAAGAAACGTGCATCGGTGGTCGCCGAGGTGACGTGTTCCGTCAGCGGCTCGCCCCACACGGCGGTATGGCTGCGGCGCAGCACCGCTTCCATCTCGTCGGCGCCCTCCAGCACATAGCCCTCGGCCATGAAGCCATTGTAGGTCATCTTGGGTGGTCGGTTGGCCAGGAACGGATCGGCGCGCGCCGCATCGGCAATGCAGGCCTCGAGCTCGGCCCTGGCGTCTTCGAGCCTCTGGCCGGGATAGGTGGCGACGCGCATCTCGAAGACACAGCGCGCCGGAACGCTCGATGTCCACTCGCCGCCTTCGATCTTGCCGAGGTTGAAGCGGATCGGATGCGGGTGATCATGGAAATGCGGATCATCGACCTTGCGCGCGTTCCAGACGATTTCGAGCTGCTTCAGCGCCTGGATGATGACGAAGGCTTTTTCAATGGCATTGGCGCCGGCCGAAAATGCACCCGACGCATGCTGCGGATCGCCGTCGACCTCGACCCTGAACCAGATCGGCCCGACCTGCGCCCGCATCAGCCGCGGCTCCAGCGGCTCGGGAATGAAGGCGGCGTCGGCGCGGTAGCCGCGCTGCAGGCATGCAAGCGCGCCATTGCCGGTGCATTCCTCCTCGACCACCGACTGGAGATACACGTTCGCGGCCGGCTGATAGCCAAGGCTACGCAAGGCGCTCAGCGCATAGAGGCAGGCGGACAGGCCGGCCTTCATGTCGCCGGCGCCGCGGCCATGCATCCAGCCATCCTCGATCGCCGGATCGTAGGGATCGCGGACCCAGCGGTCGAGCGGTCCGGTCGGAACGACATCGATATGGCCGTTGAGGATCAGCGAGCGGCCGGTCGCGTTTCGCGGCGTGTGGGTAGCAACGACGTTGAAGGCATCGTCGTAAGAGACCGCCACGGGGGAAAAACCCGGCAGGTCGCGAATCACGTCGACATCGACGCGCCACATGTCGACCGCGTAGCCATCCGCCTCGTAGGCGGCGGCCATAAACGACTGCGCGGGGTGTTCCTCGCCACGTTGGGAGGGAAAGCGCACGAGGTCTTGCAGAAACGCGACCTGTCGGGCGAAGCCATCATCGACTGCGCTCAGAATGGCCTCATCCGCAATCCGCTTAGGCATCATATTTCACTTTCATCTGGATGGTGTATCATATCTCATATGCCATTCCTGTGAAATGCAAGAGGCATGCGCGCCAAACTTTCAGTCCAGGACTTGCCGTTCGATGCTGCCATGGTCTTGGGGGAGTTGGCATCGGATGCAGCAAGCCGATACTGCTATCTCTGGAAGACATGACGAGGAATGCGTTGATCACAGAAGACACGATGCCCGCCGAAATCACCGATCTCGCCATTGGCTACCATCGCCTGCCGGCTGGCAAGCTTGCCAATGCGGTGACCTGGATGGAAGCGCGTACGCCGCAGCCGGATCTCGCGCGCCCTTTGGGCATGACACGGATCACGACGCCCGACTGCGTTTCCTACCGGGCGATCTTTCTCAAGATCGGCGCACCCTGGCTGTGGGACCGCGTTTCCGAAATGTCCGATGCCGAAATCACCGAGCATTTCGCCGACCCGCGCCAGCATCTCTACTACGGCCATGATGAAACCGGCGCGCATCTCGGCATGGTCGAGTTCTTCGCCGCCGACAATAACGAGATCGAGATCACCTATTTCGGCCTGTTCCCGTCCCTGACCGGCCGCGGTTTCGGCAAACGGCTGATGGCCGGGGCACTGGAGCTCGCATGGCGTCTCAACCCGAGCCGCATCTGGCTGCATACAAGCAGCTTCGATCATCACAGCGTCATCGGATTCTACAGCGCCTGCGGGTTCGTGCCCTTCGCTACCGGATTTGAGATCGTCGACGATCCCCGTATCAAGGGAACCTTGCCGCGCGATGCCGCACCGCAAATTCCGCTGATCGAAGCGGAGTGGAGCGGCTGCGGCGACTCTCCCCCAGAGAGCTACAGGCTGTGCGGACCTAGATGAGAACAGCTCCGCAATCCGTCAGCCAAGCGTCGCCGCACCATCGCCGATGGGTGCGCCGCGAGACCATTCTGTCGACGCTGGCGCGTCATATCGACACGCGCATCGTGCTGTTCGCCGCGCCCGCCGGCTTCGGCAAATCGACGACGATGGCGCAATGGGCTGCGGAAATCGCACGCCACGGCAGGCTGACGGCATGGCTGTCCTGCGAGGCGACGGACAATGATGAGGGCGCCTTCCTATCGCATCTGGTGGGCGCGCTGCGCCATCTGGTCCAGAGCCCGGCGGAACTCGACCTTGCCTTCCAGTCGAGCCCCATCCCGCAGCTCGATGTCGTGCTCGCGGCACTTGTGGCGGGTCTGGCGGCGCGCGAGGCCGACATCACCCTGTTCTTCGACGATTACCACGCCGTCGAGGCGCCGGCGGTGAAGCGGTTCATGGAGCGCCTGACCCGGCAGGCGCCGGAAAATGTTGCTTTCGTCATCGGCTCACGCAGCCTGCCCGACCTGCAGCTCGGCAAGCTCCGGGTGCTTGGCGACGTTTTCGAAATCGGCCCCGACGATCTGCGTTTCGCCTCATCCGAGGCCGAAGCTTTCTTCAACGACAAGCTGGGCCTGAGCGTCAGCAGCGGCACGGTGGAGACCTTGTGCTCGCGCACCGAAGGATGGGCCGCCGGCCTGCAACTGGCCTCTTTGTCACTGAGTGCCGCGCATGCACCGGAAACCGTCATCGGCAATTTTACCGGCGCCAACCGAAACGTCGCCGACTTCCTGATGGGCGAAGTGTTCCTGGAACTGCCGCCGGCGATCGCAAAATTCCTGCTCTACAGCTCGATCTTCGAACGCTTCAGCGCCGAGCCCTGCCGGGCGGTGATGCGCGCGGCCGACGCCGAAGCGGCGATCACCGAGATCGAGACGCGCAACCTGTTCCTGGTGCCGCTCGACGAAGAGCGGCGCTGGTTCCGCTACCATCATCTGTTCCGCGATTTCCTTAGCCGCGAAATGGAACGGCGCGAACCGGAGATGATCGCGCCGCTGCATCTGGCGGCTGCCGAATGGTTCGGCGAGCGCAAGATGCTGACAGAGGCGATCGGGCACGCGCTGGCCGCCGGCGACCAGGCCCGCGCGGCGGTGTTCGTGGAGAACAATGCGCTCGACCTCATCGCCCAGTGCCAGCTTCTCTACGTGCGCCAGCTGCTGGCACTGCTGCCGAGGAAGCTGATCGACCAGCGCATTCGGCTGCAGCTGGTCGTGCTGTGGTTGGCGGTGCACAGCAGCCAGCCGGAGATTGCCCAACAGACGCTGAGCAATGCGCGCAAGCTGGTCGAAGCCGGACCGACCGACAGCAACGACCCGGGCACGATGACCGGCACAACGATCGAGGCCGAGCTCGTGGTTCTCGCCGCCGCCGTTCACAGCACGCTGGAGCAGTTCGATCAGGCGCGCGCCACAGCCCTTGCGGCCCTGCGCGTCATCGCGCCCGATGCCTGGTTCATGGAGGGCGCGACCGCCAATGTCATTGGCTACAACCTCTATGCGCTGGGTGACCTCGACGGCGCACGCGCCGCCATCGATGCGGCACGCCGGGCGCATGAGCGAAGCGGCAGCCTGCTCGGCGTCACCATTGCCAATTGCTACATGGCCGTGATCGAGCGTTCGGCGGGCCGCTTGCCCGCCGCCGAGCGGCTGCTGCGCAACGCGATCATCGAGGCTCGGGCGCGGATCGGTGCAAACTCCTATGCCGAGGCCCTGGCCGGCACGCTGCTTGCGGAACTTGCCTATGAGACCAATGCGTCGGGCGAAGCGCTGACCCTGGTCGAGAATCTCGGACCGCAGATCGAGGGCGCGGCGGTCATCGTCTATCCCCTGGCCAGCGTGCCGACCTATGCCCGCGTGCTGCAGCTGACCGGTCGCACCGAAGCGGCACTGGATATGCTTGAGCGCGTCTATCAACGCGTACATGGCACGGTGTATCGCCGCCTGGCATCGATGATCGTGCATGACCGCATACGTGTGCTGCTCGACCAGAACCGTATTGCCGAGGCGCGTGCGCTGCTGGCCGAGCATCGGGGCGAAGGGACCGAGGCTTCGGTGGTCATCACTACCGCCAACGAGTTCGAGTTCTTTGCCGAGGGCCGCCTGCTGACGGCCGAGAAATCCTATGCCGCTGCCGCGGGGGTTTTCGACGCGCTGCTCGAGCGCACGAAAGACAGCGGGCGCATGCGCCGCCATATATTGGCGCTGATCCTGCGCGCCAAGGCGGCCAGCGCCTTCCACGACCAACGCGAGGCCGACCGCAATCTCCTCAATGCGTTGCGTCTCGCCCAACCCTCCGGCTTCATCCGCTCTTTCGTCGACGAGGGAAGGCCTGTTGTCGAAGGGTTGATGCGGCTGCGCGCGGCCCAGGCGAAGACCGATCCCGCACTGTCAGCCTATGCGTCGCGCATCATCGATGCCGCGCAGGCGATGCCTGTCGCGACGCGCAAGCTGGCCGCACCAGCCGCCGAGAAGGAACAGCTCACCCAGCGCGAGGCCGAACTGCTGCGCTATCTCACCGAGGGCATGTCCAACCGCGATATCGCCTTGGCGTTGTCGGTGAGCGAGACCACGGTGAAATGGCATCTGAAGAACATTTTCGGCAAGCTCGCGGTGACCAACCGGGTGCAGGCGGTGCGCGCCGCGCAAGGATCTGCAGGCGCCCATACCCCTCCGAAAGGAGGGGCATAGATAAGAGGCGCGACCCCACTTTCGGGTCGGGCCATCTGATCGTTAGCCTGCTAGCGTCACCTGGTTTTCAGAGGACGCTGCGCATGGCGACAGGCTACGTTTTTCACGAACAGCTGATGTGGCATGACACCGGCTCCAGCGCCGACATGATGCCGCCCGGCCGTTTCGTGGAACCCGGCCGGCATCTGGAATCCCCTGGCTCCAAGCGCCGGCTGAACAACCTCATCCAGGTCAGCGGCCTGTCGCGGCATCTGGTGCCGATCATCCCCGAGCCGGTCTCGGTCGACGACCTGTTGCGCGTGCACACGCAACGCCATGTCGACGATATTCGCATGCTCAGCGAACGCGGCTCCGGTTTCGCCGGGCCGCAGGCGCCGATCGGCCTCAACAGTTTTGACATCGCGCTGCTGTCGGCCGGGACCACCTATGCCGCGATGCGCGCCGTGCTGACCGGCCGCGTCGACAATGCCTATGCGCTGGCGCGGCCGCCGGGACACCATGCCGAGCCCGACCAGGCGATGGGCAACTGCCTGTTCTCCAACATTGGCGTCGCTGTCCGCCGGCTGCAGCATGAAGGCTTGCTCGGGCGCGCGGCGATAGTCGACTGGGATGTGCATCACGGCAACGGCACCGAGACGGTGTTCTATTCCGACCCGTCGGTTCTGACCATTTCCGTGCACCAGGACAATCTCTATCCGACCGGGCGCGGTGCGCTGGCCGACAACGGGAAAGATGCCGGCGAGGGCTTCAACATCAACATCCCGCTGCCGGCCGGCAGCGGCACCGGTGCTTATGAAGCGACTTTCGACCGCGTTGTCGCACCGGCACTGCGCGCCTACAGACCGGACCTCGTCATCGTCGCCTCCGGCTTCGATGCGTCCGGCTTCGATCCACTCGGCCGCATGATGCTCAACAGCGAATGCTTCAGGCGTCTCGCCGCGCGCATGGTTGCGCTGGCCGCCGAGACCTCGCAAGGGCGCCTGATGATGACCCATGAAGGCGGCTACTCCGAGGGCTATGTGCCGTTCTGCGGCCATGCCGTCATCGAGACGCTAGCCAATCACCGTACCGAAGTGGTCGACCCTTTGTCGGACCATATCGACGAATGGGCCGGGCAAGACCTGCAGCTTCATCAGGCCGCGGTGATCGATGCCGCCGAAGGCCTGCTCGCCGGCCTGCGCCAACGTCTCGCCAGTGCGGCTTGACGCGATGGATTTCGTCATCACCACGCTGCTCAATGCGCTGACGCTGATCAGTATCCTGATGCTGGTCGGGCTCGGGCTGGCGATCAGCTTCGGCCTGATGAACGTGACCAATTTGGCACATGGCGAGTTCGTCACCGTCGGCGCCTTCGCGGTCTATTTCGTCCAGAGCATGGGTGGCTCGTTCTGGCTAGGGCTGGCGGCTGCCCCCATCGCCGGCGCGGTGATCGGCTGCATCCTCGAATTCGCCATCATCCGCCATCTCTATTCCAGGCCGGTCTCAACTGTGCTTGCCACCTGGGGCGTCAGCCTGATCCTGCAGCAAGGGCTGGAACTGATCTTCGGTCTCGGCGCCAAGCCGGTGACGCCGCCTATCGAGGGCACGCTCGACCTCTTCTTCACCGTCTACCCGGCCTATCGGCTGATCCTGATCGGCATCGCCATGCTGACCTTGCTCGGCGTCATCCTGCTGATCAGCCGCACGTCCTTCGGTCTCGACATCCGCACCGTCATCCAGAACCGCGAAATGGCCGAGGGCGTCGGCATCAACACGCGGCGCACCTACGCCATCGCCTTCACCTTCGGCGCGGCCATCGCCGGGCTCGCCGGCGGACTGGTCGCGCCGCTGG
>NZ_RZRA01001610.1:0-547 GCF_003998945.1 Mesorhizobium sp. M7A.F.Ca.CA.003.01.2.1
GGCCAGACCAGCGGAAAGGCGATCCAGCGCACGATGGAGCCGATTCCGGCCATCACCATGACCGACACGACGGAGAACCGGCCGAAAAAGCGGGTGAACATCATGAACATGCAGACTTCCGACACCACGCCCCAAGCCCATAAGAGACCGACTACCGAATCGCCGAGGCCGATCGACTTCCAGTAGATGGAGACGAAACCGTAGAGGAATGCGTGGCTGGCGGTGATGACGCCGACGCCCGTGGAAAAATACAGGAAATACGGGTTGAGAAGCTTCGGCGCTGAATGCTGGATGTCGGTGGCCGACAGCGGCGAGGCGCGCCGCGGACGGCCAAGGCGCGGCGCCAGCAGGCCGGCGGCAAGGGCGGCGGCAAACGCCACCAGAATGATAACCGGAACGGCTTGTGAACCGGTTACCGACAGAATGAAGCCGCCGGCGATATTGGCGAACAAATAGGAAATCGAGCCCCATTTGCGCATGCTTGTGTAGTTCGAACCGAAGCGGCGGACACCCGAAAGAGCCAGCGAATCGGCGATCGGCGAATGCG
>NZ_RZRA01001611.1:0-547 GCF_003998945.1 Mesorhizobium sp. M7A.F.Ca.CA.003.01.2.1
CGCTGGTTGCCGCGGACCTCGCTGCCCGCCTGCTTGCCTCCAAGAACATGCTGCGGCTGATGAAGCAGCCGACCTCGTGGGTCGATGTCTTCATCCTCTTGACGCTGCTGATGCCAACGGCGTTCGCCAATCTCGCCTTCCTGCGCATCCTGCGGCTGTGGTCGCTGTCGCGCAGCGGTTCGCTCTGGCGGCATTTCGAGATGCGAGGACTGCGGCCGTGGCGAGAGGCCAGCCACGCGGTCATCAACCTTTTGACCTTCCTGTTCGTCATCACCGGCTTCGTCTACACGTTCTTCTTTCGCACTGGCGCCGGCCTGGAAAACTATATCGACGCGCTTTATTTCACTGTCGCCACGGTGACGACGACCGGCTTCGGCGACATCGTGCTGCCGGGCATGGCCGGCAAGCTGACGGCAATCGTCACCATGATCATCGGCATATCGCTGTTTGTCAGACTGGCTCAGGCGATCTTCCGGCCAGCCAAGGTGTTGTTTCCCTGTCCGCAGTGCGGCTTGCGGCGGCACGAGCCGGACGCCGTGCATTGCAA
>NZ_RZRA01001612.1:0-543 GCF_003998945.1 Mesorhizobium sp. M7A.F.Ca.CA.003.01.2.1
CCTTGATCGTGTGCTCGCGGCACAGACATTGACGGTAGCGGTCGGGTCCGACTGGGGAGCCTTGTCTCACTTGAACGACCAACATGAACTCGACGGTGATGATGTAGAGGTCGCGAAGGGCATTGCGGACTACTTGGGCGTGAAGATCAAATTCGTGACCCCGGGCTGGGATATCATTCAGGCAGGCCAGTGGGGGGGGCGTTGGGACATGGCCATGGGTCAAATGACGCCGACCAACGATCGCGCCAAAAAATTCGCCTTCCCGGCCATGTACTTCTACGAAGGCGAAGTCGCTGTCGTTCACAAGGATAGCAAAGCGACGAAGCCTTCCGACCTGGAGGGCAAGATCGTCGGCGTCCGAGCGGGAACTCTTGGCGATTTGTATGCCAATCACAAGCTCACACCGGCATGGATCGGCGCTAAGCCAATACAATATCAATTTACAGCGGGCCAAGTGAAGGCTTATCCAAGTGCTAACTCTCTTACGCTTGACGACCTGCGCCTCGGCGATGGTGTTCGTCTCGATGGCGTCATTACTGAAGG
>NZ_RZRA01001613.1:0-543 GCF_003998945.1 Mesorhizobium sp. M7A.F.Ca.CA.003.01.2.1
CCATGCTTCCTGTTCATCCCGACGCCATGGGGGCAATGGCGTCTGATTCCATAAATTCACTTATCGATCGGCGCTGGCGATTCAGCGTCACTAAAAGGTAGAGCATTTCACCTAAATCTCAAGTGTTGCTTTTGATCCAGCATAATTAAGTCTCAGTCCCGGCGTCGACAATGGCTCGGCCCGCCCTCGCCATATCGACCAGAACGTGCCGCAATTCACCTGCTGCGCCCAGAGGTTGCGGGTAAAAGACCCGGCAAGCGCCGTCGCCCGACACCAGATCCATGCCATCGGCATCGAATCCGGCAATACGCCAGCCGTTGCCGGATACTTTGGCGAAATGCTGTGCGTAAACGGCGATCGCGTCGAGATGGTCGGCGTTCATGTGGTCGATGGCCGATTGTTCGCGCGCCGCGAGTTCCTCGACGACCGGTCCGCTGGCGAGCAGATCCGATCGGTCGAGCTGATAGGCCTTGCCGAAGCCGCCGTTGAGGCTGGCGCGTTGCGGATCGAGGCGAAAGATCGAAAAGTCACCGAGACCGGCGT
>NZ_RZRA01001614.1:0-541 GCF_003998945.1 Mesorhizobium sp. M7A.F.Ca.CA.003.01.2.1
GTTGTGCACCATCTTGACGAAGTGGCCGGCGCCGCTCGGTCCGCAATGCAGGTAGCCGAAGGGCGCGGTCCCGGCATCCCTGGACGGATTGGAGCCGGCATCGGCGCCCGGCGCCAGCGTGGCGAAGATCGAATCGAGGTGCTGCACCGCCACGTCGGGACCGCCGATCATCAGGCAGTAGCCACGCTCCAGGCCCCAGACGCCGCCGCTGGTGCCGACATCGACAAGATGGATGCCCTTGCCGGCCAGTTTCGCGGCCTGGTCGACGGCGTCGTGATAATAGGAATTGCCGCCGTCGATGACGATGTCGCCGGGCTCCATCAGGGCCGCCACCTGGTCGATGATCCTGCCGGTGATCGCCGCCGGCAGCATCAGCCACACACAGCGCGGCTTGGCCAGCTTGCCGATGAATTCTTCCATCGAGGCCGCCCCTGACGCGCCGTCGGTCACCAGGGCCGCGACGCTGGCCGGGTTGATGTCGTAGACGACGCATTCGTGGCCGTCGCGCATCAGGCGCCGGACCATGTTGGCGCCCATCCGG
>NZ_RZRA01001615.1:0-541 GCF_003998945.1 Mesorhizobium sp. M7A.F.Ca.CA.003.01.2.1
GTCCTCACAAGGCACTGGGGCGGTGCAACCCACGCCAGATCTGGAAATTTTGCTGATGCGGCTTTGACCCGAAATTCCGGATTCGCCACATTGGCCCAGGCGGAATATGGCCTATACCTTGGAATAATTCCAGACTAGCTTGGCGCGATAGATGAATTTTCTCCTCAACTTTGTGTGCGCAGCCGGGCAAGATGCCGGGCGAAACCGGCTGTCGCGGGTATTTCGGCCGTCGGAACACTAGATAGGCTGAGATCGACGAGGAGCGGCTCACCCATGTCACAATCGGCTTCGCCCTTGACGCCGGTCCGTTTCGATGCCGAAGCGGATGCGAAGCTTTCCGCGTTGCGGCGGACGAAATTCCTCGCGGCGGCCGCGCTGGCGCTTTGCGTACTGGTGTTTGCGCTCGCCAAATCGTTCGAGCACATCCATGCGTGGCTCGGCTTCGTCGCTGCCTTTGCCGAGGCGGCGACCATCGGCGGCCTCGCCGACTGGTACGCGGTGGTGGCGCTGTTTCGAAGGCCGCTGGGGCTGCCGATCCCGC
>NZ_RZRA01001616.1:0-539 GCF_003998945.1 Mesorhizobium sp. M7A.F.Ca.CA.003.01.2.1
ACCTGGATCCTGCGCGACACGCCCGGCTGGGACCGCCAGCATTTCGAGGCGGCGATCAAGACCGGTGAAAACACGCCGATCCAGGTCACCAATCCGGTGCCGGTCCACTTCCTCTATCTCTCGGCCTGGTCGACCGGTCCGGGCGTGGTGCAGTTCCGCGACGACGTCTACGCGCTTGATGGCAACAACGAGCTGCAGATCACGTCCGCGCTTTAAATATTTGATTTCTATTTAAAAAGGCCGCCTCTCAGGGCGGCCTTTTTTCATTGATTGGGTGCCGCGGCGTTTTTCACGGGAGGGCGGCTGGACGGATCGGCCGGCTTTGCGCATGGTCGGCGGGAAAGCCTGGAACCGGACCATGGAAGTCGCTGTCTTCATTCTGGTCGTGCTCGTCTTCGTGGCGCTTTCCGGCGCGCTGGTTCGCCTGGTGCGGGTGCCGTTGCCGGTGCTGCAGATTGCGATCGGTGCCGCGCTCGCCTGGCCGGTGCGCGGCATCCATGTCGAGATCAATCCGGAGCTGTTCCTGCTGGTGTTCATTC
>NZ_RZRA01001617.1:0-536 GCF_003998945.1 Mesorhizobium sp. M7A.F.Ca.CA.003.01.2.1
GTTTCCACCGTGCCCGGCTGGCTCGGCGTCATCGAGAATGCCGATCATGCCGAAAAGATCGCCGGCGAAATCGGTTATCCCGTGATGATCAAGGCTTCGGCCGGCGGCGGCGGCAAGGGCATGCGCATCGCCTGGAGCGAAGCCGAAGTGCGCGATGGCTTCGACCGCGCGCGCTCGGAAGCCAAGAGTTCGTTCGGCGACGATCGTCTCTTCATCGAGAAATTCGTCGTCGATCCGCGCCACATCGAAATCCAGGTGCTGGCCGACGCGCATGGCAACGCGCTCTATCTCGGCGAGCGCGAATGCTCGATCCAGCGACGCAACCAGAAGGTCGCCGAAGAGGCGCCGTCGCCATTCCTGGACGCCGCGACACGCAAGGCCATGGGCGAGCAGTCTGTGGCGCTGGCCAAGGCCGTCGACTACCAGAGCGCCGGCACGGTCGAATTCATCGTCGACAAGGACAAGAACTTCTATTTCCTTGAAATGAATACACGATTGCAGGTCGAGCACCCGGTGACGGAGCTCATCACCGGCAT
>NZ_RZRA01001618.1:0-536 GCF_003998945.1 Mesorhizobium sp. M7A.F.Ca.CA.003.01.2.1
GACGATTATGGCGAATGCCTTGGCCGCGGTGAAGGATGCCGACGTGGTGATCACCATGCTGCCTGCAGGCAAGCATGTCCTCTCCGTCTACGAAGACATCGCGCCCAAGGCCAGGCAAGGCGCACTCTTTATCGATTCCTCGACCATCGACGTCGAGTCAGCCCGCAAAGCCCACGCCGTCGCCAGGAAGCACGCGCTGTCGTCGATCGATGCACCGGTCTCGGGCGGCACCGGCGGGGCTGCGGCCGGCACGCTGACCTTCATGGCGGGAGGCTCCGATGATGCCTTCGCTGCCGCCGAGCCGATCCTGAAGCCGATGGCCGGCCGCATCGTCCATTGCGGCGGCGACGGCGCCGGCCAGGCAGCAAAGATCTGCAACAACATGATCCTCGGCATTTCGATGATCGGTGTCGCCGAAGCCTTCGTTCTGGCCGAAAAGCTCGGCCTGTCGCATCAGGCGCTGTTCGACGTCGCCTCGACCTCGTCGGGCCAATGCTGGTCCTTGACCACCTACTGCCCGGTGCCCGGCCCGGTGC
>NZ_RZRA01001619.1:0-530 GCF_003998945.1 Mesorhizobium sp. M7A.F.Ca.CA.003.01.2.1
GATAAGGCCGGTGGCCGGCGGCAAATAGGGCAGGCTCACCACCGACAGGCCGAAAACCACGCCGGATGCCGCCAGCCCGCTTAGCACGAAGCCGAGGAAGTCGAGCGGCGGCGTCTCCATCGATTCGGTCTCCGGCAGGAAACGCGTCGCCAGCCAGATGCCGATCAGGCCGATCGGCACATTGATCAGGAAGATCCAGTGCCAGGTGAAGTAGGTGGTGATGAAGCCGCCGACCGGCGGCCCGACCAACGGTCCGACCAACGCCGGAACGGTTAGCCAGGACATCGCCGCGACGAGTTCGCTCTTCGGTGTCGCGCGCACCAGCACCAGCCGCCCGACCGGTGTCATCATGGCGCCGCCAATGCCTTGCAGGAAGCGCGAGACCACAAAAGCCGGCAGCGAACCGGAGAGCGCGCAGGCGATCGAGCCGACGATGAAGACGGCGATCGCGGCGCGAAAGATATTCTTGGCGCCGAAACGGTCGGCCATCCAGCCGCTGATCGGAATGAAGATCGCCAGCGAGACGAGAT
>NZ_RZRA01000161.1:0-2767 GCF_003998945.1 Mesorhizobium sp. M7A.F.Ca.CA.003.01.2.1
CCGCGCACATCTTGCAGCGAAATCAGTTCGGCGCCCTGCGCAACGATGGTCGCCGAGATACCGTCGCCATGAAGCGTTTGGCTGTCCTGTGCCACATTTCCTCGCGGGTCGTTGTTGAAGGCCGGCGCGGTGGGCAGACTAGCAAAAGCGCTTCGGGACTCAAGGTGCAGCCTGGTTCTGCAGGAACGAATTGTGGCCGGAGGATCTCCCTCCGGCCACCTCTCCGCATCAAGAGCAATAACCCTCGCTCTTGCCCACAGCGGATAGTCGTTATTCGCGTTCGCCGGTGAAATTCAGCAGCAGCTGGAAGATGTTGATGAAGTTCAGATAGAGCGAGAAGGCGCCGAAGACGGCAAGTTTCTGGCGCGATTCCGCGTCGAAATTCTCGGCATACTGTTCCTTGATCGTCTGCGTGTCCCAGGCGGTCAGGCCGATGAACACGGCGATGCCGATCACCGAGATGGCGAACTGCAGCGCGGTCGAGCCGAGGAAGATGTTGACGATGCTGGCGATCACCACGCCGATCAGGCCCATGATCAGGAACGACGAGAACTGGGTCAGGTCGCGCTTTGTCGTGTAGCCGTACAGGCTGGTGGCGCCGAACATGGTGGCTGCGATGAAGAAGGTGCGCGCGATGCTGGTTCCGGTGAACACCAGAAACACGGAGGCGAGCGAGAGGCCCATGACCGCGCAGAAGGCCCAGAACATCGCCTGGGCATTCGCCGCGGACATGGTCTGCATCTTGAACGAGAACAGCATGACGAAGGCGAGCGGTGCCAGCATCACCACCCATTTCAGCGGGCTGGAGAAGATCGGCACGTAGAGCGCCGGCGTCGATGAGATCATGAAGGCGACGAGGCCGGTGACCACCAGGCCGACACCCATGTAGTTGTAGACGCGCAGCATATGCTGGCGCAGGCCCTCGTCGAAGACGGCTCCGGTTTGGGCGCCGGCGGCGACGCGATATCCCAGATTGGGGGTGTTCATTTGCGTTCTCCTTTGTGGATCGATCAGTAGAGCGTCTTGGCGAGCGTCTCTGCGGCGCGGTCGAGGTCGTGGACCTCGCTTCGTCCGACCACCGCATAAGCCACATCGCCGATCTGGAAATAGGCCGATGAGATGTCGCCCGAGGGCGCGATCGTCGGCTTGACGACGTCGAAGGTTCCAGGCCGGATCGCAAACAGCGACACCAGCCCCATGTCTTTCGTCTCGACCGCCATCTCGACGCTCGGACCAAAGCGGGACGGATAGATCTGCACGTCGCGGACCTTCCAATCCTTGGGCAGCGACGGCATGACGATGGCGGTCGCGGCGCGAATCTCGCCGGCGTTGTAGTTGGGCGCCTCGGGCTGCGACGGCATGCTCTCGCGCACCAGCGTGGTCCTGTGGGCCCGCACTGCGTCGTCGACATAGGCGGGCGGCTGCGGCGAGGCGACGACCTTGGTCACCGACATCGGCCCGATGATACCGTTCGCCAGCCACCCGGCGGCGACGAAGACAGCAACCACCGCGGCGCGCTGCAGCACACCGAAGATGCGGCCGCGGGCAAGCCCCCTCTCCAGCCGCCGCGCGGCATCGGCGGTCGCGGGCCGTGCCATACCTTTGGAGCCGGCAAGCGCCACGCGCAGTTCATCGCGGGTCCTGAGATCCGACATCACGCGCGCCGCCGCCTCCGGGCGAGCGGACAAGAATGCCTCCACCTCGATGCGGCGGGTGACGTCGATCTGGTCGTCGACATAGGCGTCGAGGTCGATATCCGTCACGGGATCGACAGTTGCGGTCATGAAGGGCCTCCAACGATCCTGAGGTGGTTTTTTGCCTTCGCCGGCTCCTCCATCTCGCGCAGCGCGGCGCGCGCCCTGCCGATGCGCGACATCAGCGTGCCGAGCGGCACGCCGCTGGCATCGGCGGCCTGCTGATAGGAGAGGCCTTCGATAGCGACGAGGTGCAGCGCTGAACGCTGTTCTTCCGGCAGGCTGAAAAAAGCCTGGCGCACCTGCGCCAGGCGCACCGAATGTTCCTGTGGTGCCGGCGTGCTGCCGTCGGCCAGGTATCCAGCCTGTTCGACGCGCGACGCCTCGGACTTGCGGGCCCGCATCCTGTCGATGAAGGTGTTGTGGACGATCGACAGCAGCCACGCGCGCAGGTTTCCGCCGGAGCGGAAGGTGCTGCGCCGCTCATAAGCGCGCACCAGCGCGTCATGGACAAGGTCCTCGGCGTCGGTGCTGTCGCGCGTCAGCGAGCGCGCATAGCGGCGCAGCGAACCGAGCTGTCCTATGATGTCAAAGCGTGGCATCGGCGGTTTCATGTCCTGTTTACGGAACATGTGGGGATTTTAATCCCTGCCCTGCCAATTTTTTCCTTTGGAGGACATCGTTCGAATGCAACGATTGATGCCGGCATCAATCTTATCATCGGCATCGCCACGATGTGCCATGCCCGGTGGATCGTGCCTACTTCACACGCCTCTTCTCCAGCTTCCGCGCCAGCGTCCGGCGGTGCATGCCCAGCCGTCGTGCCGTCTCGGAAATGTTGAAGTCGGCCTCCACCAGCGTCTCGTGGATGCGCTCCCATTCGAGGTTCTTTATCGAGGTTGGCCGCTCGGCGAGCGGCACCGAAGCATTGCCCTCGACCTGGCCGAAAGCCGCTTCTATGTCGTCTGTATTGGCGGGCTTGGCGAGATACTGGCAGGCGCCGAGCTTGATCGCCTCGACAGCGGTGGCGATGCTGGCAAAGCCGGTCAACACGACGATCCGCATTTCAGGAT
>NZ_RZRA01000161.1:2777-7472 GCF_003998945.1 Mesorhizobium sp. M7A.F.Ca.CA.003.01.2.1
TGTTCGTGCAGCGCCCTGACGCACTCAAGGCCCGAGCCGCTGGCAAGCTTGAGATCGACGACGGCATATTGGAAGGCAACGGTGCCGATCAGCGCCTGCACGCCGTCGACGCTCCGGCAGCTATGCGTTTCGTAATCACGCCGTTCGAAAGACCGGCGCAGTGCGTTGGCAAAGGCGATGTCGTCCTCGACGATCAGCAGCGTGCGTTCAGTCGGCATTGTGCCCTCGCGGAGACAGAGCAGCCAGCGGCAGATGCAACGTAACCGAAGCTCCCCCCTCGGTTCTGTTTCTTACAGTGACGCTACCCCCCAGCTTGCGGATGACATTGACGACCAGAAACAGGCCGAGCCCGCTACCTGGCCGGTTCTTGGTCGACGTGTAGGGCTTGCCGAATTCAGCAAGCATGGCTTCTTCAAATCCCGGTCCCGCGTCGACAACTTCGATGATGAGATCGTCCGCGTGGCGGCTGACGATCAAACCGACCCATAGAGGCGACGCTTCAAGTGCGTTGTCCAGTACATTGAACATCACCTGTTTGAGCGCGGGATCGGAGACGATCTCCTGGTTGGCGCCGAAACGCCTGGTGTATTCGAAACCTTGCGGCAGCCGTGTCGACTTCCATTCGGCCACCAGCTCCGCCAGAAAGGCATCGACGGAGGTGCGAACCGTGCCTTCGCCGCGCAATTCGCCCGACGACATCAGGATTCCCGAAACGATCTTCTTGCAACGGTCCAACTGGCCCTGCATCTCCCGGATTTCCTGCGCCAGATCCGGATCGGCCTCGAGAACCGGCATGCGCTGCCAGTCGTTGAGGATGACGGAAAGCGTAGCCAGCGGCGTGCCGAGCTCATGCGCGGCGCCAGAGGCGAGCAGGCCCATCCTGACGATGTGAGCCTCCTCCGCCGATTGCTGGCGCAAATCCGCAAGATGAGCGTCGCGGGTGCGAATGTTGTTCTGGACCCTGGTGATGAACAGCACCAGAAGCGTTGCCGCCAGGACGAAACAGATGAACATGCCCTGAATGTGCAGGCTGAACAGCCCGGCACCGTGTGCGGCGGGCAGGCTGATCTCACGGTAGAAGGTGGTCAGCGCGATGAAGCACGTGCTTGCAATGAGGACAAGCGCCCAGACCGACCATGTCTCCAGCAGTACCGCGCCCAGGATGACCTGGAGCAGGTAAAGCGAAATGAAGGGATTGGACGCGCCGCCGCTCAGGTAAAGCTGGACCGTCAACGCGGTGACGTCGAGCAGCAGTCCAAGAAACAGCTCGGTGTTGGTGATCGCGTCCTGGCTGCTGTGCCGGCGCAGGCTGGCGACGTTGAGAGCGATCAGCAGCAGGATCACCACTGCCATCGGCACCAGCGGCAGCCCGATGCCAAGCGCGTAGCGGACGAACAGGATCGTCACGATCTGACCGCCGACCGCGATCCAGCGCAGTTGGATCAGAAGCAGAAAATTCTGCTTGTTGGTCTTGTCGTGCAGCGTCATTGGGCCGGGAGGTCCCCAGCCCTGGCCAAGCAGGTCACTCAAGCGGGAGTCCGATCCAGGCGCTGGTTGAGCCGCAGCGCCAGCAGCGTGCATAGCGCTCCCGACAGCAGATAGGCGCCTGACGAGATCAGCCCGAAATGGGCGGACAGGAACAGGGCGACAATGGGGGCGAAGCCGGCGCCGAACAGCCAGGCGAGATCCGAGGTCAGCGCAGCACCTGTATAGCGGTAGTTCTTTGAAAAATTCGAGGCGAGTGCTCCCGAAGACTGGCCGAACGACAGGCCGAGCAGGACGAAGCCCAACACCATGAAGACGGACTCTCCGACGAAGCCGCCATCGAGCAGCTGTGGCGCGAAACCGCTGAACACGGCAATGGCCACCGCCGAGCCTCCAAGCAAGGGCCAGCGCCCGACCCGGTCGGCAACGACGCCCGAGATCGCGATTGCCGCCAGGCCGAAGAAGGCTCCGATCGTCTCGATGACCAGGAACCGTGCCGGTCCCTCGCGCGTGAACAGGAAGATCCAGGACAGAGGAAACACCGTCACCATGTGGAACAGGGCGAAGCTCGCCAGCGGCGCGAAAGCGCCGAGCACGACAGTGCGCCCTTCGGCGCGCAACGTCTCGCGGACGGAAGTCGGCTCCAGTTCCTGGCCTTCGAACAGTTTGGTGTATTCCGGCGTCACCACGATGCGCAGCCGCGCGAACAGGGCGACGACGTTGATGGCGAAGGCGACGAAGAACGGGTAGCGCCAACCCCAGCTGAAGAAGTCTTCAGCCGACAGGTTGCCGACGAAATATGCAAACAGGGCACTGGCGACGATGAGCCCGAGTGGCGCGCCCAGCTGCGGGATCATCGCATACCAGCCGCGACGCTTTTCGGGGGCATTCAACGCCAGCAGCGAGGCAAGTCCGTCCCATGTCCCGCCCAGCGCCAGTCCCTGACCGATCCGGAACATGGCCAGCAGCCAGGCCGAAGCCGGGCCGATCTGGTCGTAACCGGGCACGAAGGCGATCGACACGGTCGAGGTCCCCAGCAGGAACAGCGCGATGGTGAGCTTGGCGCTGCGTCCGTAGGCGCGGTCGAGCGCGGTGAAGATCGCCGTCCCGATCGGCCGCGCGATGAAGGCAAGCGCGAAGATGGCGAAGGAGTAGAGCGTGCCGGTCAACGGGTCGGCATATGGAAATACGAGCTTGGGGAAAACGATGACGGAAGCGATCGCGTAGACGAAGAAGTCGAAGAATTCCGACGTCCTGCCGATGATGACGCCAACGGCGATTTCGCCGGGCTTCACCTCATGATGCCGCGCATTGATCCGTCTTGCGTCGGCTTCGATCTTCGAAGTTGGGCTCACAGCATTCTCCGTCGCCCCGCCGCGGTCTCATACGATCGCTTGCCATGTGCGCGGGCCAGATGCTTTGATGACGCCTGCCGCGTCATTGCGGCATTGGACAAATTGTCCAATGCCTTCATCGCCGCGGTACGGTTAGCACTGGGGGGAACAACCGACAGGTCATACATTGAGCCGTCTTCGTACCCTTTTCCTGCTGCCCCTGCTGGCATCGCTCGGCTCCTGCAGCATGGTCGTCCTGAACCCTGCCGGCGACGTCGCCGAGCAGCAGCGCGACCTGCTGATGGTGTCCACGGCACTGATGCTGATCGTCATCATACCGGTGATGGCTCTCACCATATTCTTTGCCTGGCGATACCGCCAGTCCAACCGCGAGGCGCGCTACGAGCCGGATTGGGACCACTCGACCCATCTCGAACTCGTCATTTGGGCTGTGCCGCTTCTGATCATCATCTGCCTGGGCGCGGTGACCTGGATGGGCACCCATCTGCTCGACCCCTATCGTCCGATCGGACGTGTAGCGGCCGGCAAGCCGCTGCCGCCGGACGTGCGCCCGCTTGAGGTCGAAGTCGTCGCGCTCGACTGGAAATGGCTGTTCATCTATCCGGAATACGGCGTCGCCGTGGTCAACGAACTGGCTGCGCCGGTCGACCGGCCGATCAGCTTTCGCATTACCTCCGCATCGGTGATGAACTCCTTCTACATTCCAGCACTGGCCGGCCAGATCTATGCGATGCCGGGTATGGAAACCAGGCTGCACGCTGTCATCAACAAGTCCGGCGACTATGAAGGGTTCTCTGCCAATTACAGCGGCGCCGGCTTCTCGGGAATGCGCTTCGCGTTCCACGGCCTCGAGGATGCCGGTTTCCAGGCATGGATCGCGAAGGCAAAGGACAGCGGCGGCAAGCTCGACCGAAACGGCTATCTTGAGCTCGAACAGCCCAGTGAGAACCAACCCGTGCGCCACTATGCGGCGGTGGATAGCGATCTCTACAAGGCGATCCTCAACATGTGCGTCGAGCCCGGCAAGATGTGCATGAGCGAGATGTCGCAGATCGATGCCAAGGGCGGTCTGGGAATGGCCGGCATCCGCAACACCCTTCCGCTGCTGTATGACAAGTTCGCCCGGCGCGGCACGATATTCGGCCCCGCCCCATCCTATGTCGCCAGCATATGCACGACCGAAGAAGCACTGGCCGCTTCGAAGGCTGATCAATCCGCCACGCCGATGACCTCGACGCCGATAGTCGGCGCTGGTCTGCAACGGCCACTGCCCCTGTCGATCCGACTGCCGTCACCTTCCGCAACCGGCACGCTTCGGTCGCCCTTCAACTCCTGAGGCGCCACGCAAGACATGTTCGACAATCCTGCTCTTCTCAAGGCGATCTTCGGCCGGCTTACGTTCGAGTCGCTGCCGCTGCACGAGCCCATCGTGGTCGCGACCTTCATTGTCGTCGCGCTGGGCGGCATCGCCCTCGTCGGCGCGCTGACCTATTTCAAGCTCTGGGGCTATCTGTGGCGCGAATGGTTCACCAGCGTCGACCACAAGCGCATCGGTGTGATGTACATGGTGCTCGGCATCGTCATGCTGCTGCGCGGCTTCAGCGACGCCATCATGATGCGACTCCAGCAGGCGATGGCCTTCGGCGGTTCGGAAGGCTATCTCAATTCGCATCATTATGACCAGATCTTCACCGCGCACGGCGTCATCATGATCTTCTTCGTGGCGATGCCGCTGGTGACGGGCCTGATGAATTTCGTCGTCCCGCTGCAGATCGGCGCGCGCGACGTGTCGTTTCCGTTCCTCAACAATTTCAGCTTCTGGATGACGGTCGGCGGCGCGGTCATCGTCATGATG